>CAZVVS010000157.1:0-10753 GCA_964630585.1 uncultured Gordonia sp. | reverse complement strand
CCCGACGGTGACCGGCGACCCCGATAGGTTGACCAGCACGGTCGCACCGGCCAGCGCCGCCCACGTCGACGGCGGGATCGGCACCCAGCCGTCCTCACAGACCTCGACATGCACCACGAGGCCGGGGACGTCGTCGGCCTCGAACAGTAGATCCGCGCCAAAAGGGACCCGCCGGCCCAGGACCGTTGCCTCGTCGACCGGGGCGTCGCGCGCGGCGGCGAACAGGCGCTGCTCGTAGAACTCGCGGTAATTCGGCAGGTACGACTTCGGCACGACGCCGAGGATCTCGCCGTCGTGCAGAACTGCCGCAGTGTTGTAGAGGCCGTCACCGACGCGCAGCGGTACGCCGACGCAGACGATGGCTGAGCACCCGGCGGTCGCCGCGCGCACCGTTTCGAGCGCGGCGAGGGCGGCGTCGAGCAGGGCGTCCTGCTGGACGAGGTCGTCGACGCTGTAGCCGGTCAGCCCGAGTTCGGGGAAGGCGATGACTGCCGCACCGTCGTCCGCAGCTGCCCGCAGCAGTTCGACGGTCCGCGCCGCGTTGACGGCTGGATCGGCCAGCGCGACCACGGGAACGGCGGCGCTGACCCGGACGAATCCATGGTCGGCAACCGAGTCGGGGGCCTTCGCGGTGCGTTTGGCGCTCACTCCTGCAGCGTAGTCGGCGGCTTTTGCCCCATGTGGGATGCTTGGACCCATGTCCGCCCCCCACCCCGGCCTGCCCGCGCTGCGGGTCGGTGTCGCGGTGGCGGTGCCGGTCCTGGCGCTGACCGCGCACGGCATGGCCGGCGGCTCGTGGCCAACCTCCGCGGGAGTGATGGTGTGTGTGGCGCTGGGGGCCGCGCTCGCCGCACTGATCGGAGCGTCGCGCGGGCTCTCGCCGACGAGGACGACGGCCCTGTTGGCCGCCGGCCAGGTGATCGGTCACCCGGCCGCAGGCGTCGGCGACGCCGCCGCCGGGCACTCGGCACACTTCGGCGCGATGCTGGCCTGGCACGCGGTGGCGGTTCCGGCCAGCGCCGTGCTGCTCGTCCTGGTGGCCCGGTGCTACGCACTGGTCACCGCCGTCCTCCAAGCGGTGGCCTCGGCGCCGCGCCTCGTCGTCATCGGGGCACTCTCCCCGTTCCTCGACCAGTGGTGGCCGCGCACCGTCGTCGTCGGTGCGGGTGTCGGTCCACGGGCTCCGCCCGTCCTCGCGTAGTACCTCGACACCACCTTTTTCGCAGCGTCCGCAATGCGTCGGGCGGTGCTGTCACATCGCAATCTTGGAGAACCCCTGTCATGACTCTTGTTTCTGCACGTCTGACGCGCGCCGCCGTGGCCGCGTCCGCCGCCGTCGCTCTGGCCCTGGCCCCTGTCATCGGCGCCGGCTCCGCCGATGCGCACGTCGTCGCCCGGACTTCCGGAATGGGCGACAAAGGATTCGGCGTGGTCACCCTCATGGTGCCCAACGAATCCGATGCCGCAGCCACCACCGGGCTGACGGTGCGCTTCCCGGCCGTCAAGCACCTGCTGCCCGAGGCCAAGCCCGGTTGGACCTCGAAGGTGACGAAGGATGCTGACGGCGCTGTCACCGAGATCCGGTGGACCGCCGACCCCGGCACACCGGGCATTCCCGTCGGCGAGTTCACCGAGTTCAACGTCTCCGGCGGCCCGTTCACCGGTGAGGTGGTGTTGCCGGCAGTCCAGGTCTATGCCAACGGTGAGACGGTGGCCTGGGACCAGCAGGCCGGGCCCGGCGGGGACGAGCCGGAGAAGCCGGCGCCGACGATCAATGCGTCACCGGCCGATGAGTCGTCGTCGGCGGACACCCTGGCGCGTTGGCTGGGTGGGTTGGGTCTGTTGGCCGGTGCGATCGGCGTGGGTGTCGGGGTCACCGCGCGACGGGGTGGTCGCAGCGATGGCTAAGACCTCAGGGGTGCGGCTGGTGCTGATCCGCCTGTTGGGGGCGGTCCTGTTGGTGCTGGTCGGCTCGGGGCTCGGCTCCGGGTTGGCCGCGGCGCACTCGCGGGTCGTCTCTTCGGTGCCCGCCGACGGGGCGCAGGTCTCAGCCGGGCCGGGAGCGGTCGAGCTCACCTTCAACGAGCCGTTGAACACCGAGTTCGCGTCGGCCAGCGTCATCGGACCCGATCGGCGCCAGTGGCAGGCCGATGATCCGACGGTCAAGGGCAAGGTGCTGACAGTTCCGTTGCGCCCCCTCGGACCGGTCGGTGTGTACCAGGTGAACTATCGCGTTACCTCGGCCGACGGGCACCCGGTGACCGGGCAACGGACGTTCAAGCTGACTGTCGCGGGTACCGGTACTCCCGGCGATGCCGTGGGCGAATCGTCGGGCGGATCGCCGGTGTGGCCGTTCCTCGCCGGGGCCGCGGTGATCCTGCTGGTCGCGGTCGGCGCACTCGCCTGGTTCACACGGGGTGGCGGTGGCGCGGCCCGACGGCGCTGACCCGGCCCAGCGCACCGCCGCACTGTGTGCGGCGGTGGCGCTGGCCCTCGGCGTCGGTCTCGCGTCGACACTCGCAGGTGTCGCGGGGCCGGCGTCATCAGTGTGGCTCCGGGCCGCGGCGCTGGGCGCCTCGGTCCTGTTGGTGGGTCTCGGCTCGATCGAGGCACTGGGCGTCGACCCGTCACTGCGCCTCGTCGGGGCGAGTGCGGTCCTCTGGCTCATTGCCGGTGTCGGTGGTGCCTGGTTGGAGACGGCCGAACGCGCGGGGTCCTCGCCGCTACGCGTCTCGATCGATGAGTTCACCGGGACGTGGTCGCAGCGGCCGGGCGACCTGATCGGTGTCGTGTGTGCCGCAGCCGTCGCGGTGTGGGCTTTGGGGCGGCTCACCGACCGGATGGATGTTCCCGCCGTCGTCGTCGCGGGTGTGGCAGGCGTCGGTGTCGTCGCGACGGCCGTCGCCGGGCATGCGAGCAGCCATCAAATCGGCCCTGTCCTGGTGGGCGTGCACGCGGCCGCGGCGGCGTGGTGGTGCGGCACGCTGGCCGCCCTGGCGGTGACGGTGCGCGGACGGGCGGGGTGGGCTGCGGCGTTGCCGCGATTCTCGACGGTCGCACTCCCGGTCGTGGTGCTGCTGACGGCCAGCGGTGTGGCGGCCGCGGTGGTCAACTTGGAAGTGTTTGGTACCCAAGGCTTTTCGGTGCTTTGGGACAGCGGCTACGGGCGCATCCTCGTGGCGAAAACAGCGGCGTTGACGACGTTGGTGGGCCTGGCATCGGCTCACCGTCGACGGTGGGTTCCACAGGCCCGCGCACATCGCACCGCCGAGACCGCATCGGTGCGCAACGCCACCGCCGAGATTGTGGTGATGGCGGTGGCACTGGGCCTGGCGGCCGGGCTGGCCGGTACGGCGCCGGCCTGACCGTTCAGGTCAGGTCGAGCGGATCGACCGGCTCGCCGTCGACGACGATGAGTCCGACCGGATCGGCCGGGATTGTCTCGTCCCAGGCCTTGTTGAGCTCGGTCAAGATCGTTCGGGCAAAACCGAGGCCGCCGAGGTGGGACTCGTTGGGCATCTCGAAGAGCTTGGCGTTGGGCAGCAGCGCCACCATGTGCTCGCCATGTGAGAACGGGATGATGTGGTCCTTGTCGCCGTGCCACCACCGGACCGGAGTCTCGATGTCGGCGACGCGGAATCCCCATTCCTTCGCGAAGATGATCGCGTCGGCGAAGGGTGCCTCCATGCGGCGCGACCCGCCGTGGAGGAGATCGTCGAGGAACATGGCACGAAACTCCGGGCGCTCCAACAGTTCTCGGTCGCCGATGGGGGAGAGGCGGCCGTAGATGTCGATCGCCGGGTTGGCGATCGGACGCGCCACCGACAGCAGCGAGCTGACGACCTTGCCGATCGGCGCGCCCGCAACCTTGAGCAGGGGGGCGGTCAGTTTGGCGAGTTCGACAGCGCCGCCGCCGATCGCCTCCGGGCCGACGGCCGGCGCGACGCCGCCCATGATGCCGACGACCTTGCAGCGGTCGGGTGCGGCGTAGGCGGTGGCCAGGCTGTAAGGGCCGCCGCCGGAGAGTCCGATGACGCCGAACTCGTCGATGTCGAGGGAGTCGGCGAGGGTCAGGAGGTCGCCGGTGAACTCGAGGATGTTCTCGTAGCGGTACGGCGTGGACGATCCGACGCCGGGCCGGTCGATACCGATGATCGACATCTCGTGGTCCTCGGCCAGCTCGCGTGCTTCCGGCGGGATCTGCCGCCGCGCTCCCGGCGTGCCGTGCAGCCAGAAGTAGGGACGGGCATTGAGTTTGCCGAACTGGGCGAAGCCGAGTCGGCGCCCGTCGCCCACGGCGACCGAGCCTTCCAATTTCGGGCGGTCAATCTCGAACACGTTCTAGAGCATGGCATAAAGCCTTCTGGGGGTGTTGGGTACACTACGAACCTGGTCCCGGGCTCTCCCGGAGTACCCGCCCCTTTAGCTCAGTTGGTAGAGCTACGGACTTTTAATCCGCAGGTCCTCGGTTCGAGCCCGAGAGGGGGCACCAGTCCAGTCGGGGTCGAGCATGGGCCCTTCGCCGGTGAGTAGCCATGCCCGGTTGATGCCGGACGCGGCGCAAATCGCATCGGCCTCGTCGAGGTCCATCGGGTACTTGCCGTTGACGCGCCGAGAGAATGACGCGAGGTTCATCCCGATCGCCTCGGCGATGTCGGACTTCTTGATGTTGCGCGCGGCGATGCCGACACGGAGGCGTGCAGCCACCTCCTCATGAAACGCTCCCCTGGTCGGGAGGTCGATCACTGTTGCACTCATAGCGAATAGTCTAACCGCTCAGCGAATATTCGCAAGTCGAGACGTACATTTGCTCACAGAGACACGCCGATAGTTTCCCGAATGGTTGCGGCGCACGGCTCACTGTGTCTACAGTTTGCGCTGTGAGCAAATACAAGACACCGACGGACAACCCCGTAGCGGCGGCCGTTCGAGCTGAACTAGCCCGACGGAACCGGCCCCAGTCTGAACTCGCCGACCACCTGAAGCTATCCCAAGCCGCCGTCAGTCGTCGGCTCTCTGGCCGCGTCGAATGGCGTCTGTCCGAACTCGCCGAGGTCGCCACGTTCCTCAACCTGCCAATCGCAGCGTTCGTCGCCGAGGGGGTCCCGGCGTGAACAGCAACGCGTACATGAACGAGTACATGCAGCGCCGCTACCGCACGCGCCGCGCCGAAGCACTCACAATCCTCGGCGGCGAGCATCCGTGCTGTGTGCGATGTGGAAGCGTTGACCGCCTCGAAATCGACCACATCGACCCAGCAACGAAGTTGTTGGACCTCGGGAAACTCTGGTCCGTCGCCAAAGCGCGCTACCTCGACGAGTTGGCGAAGTGCCAACTCCTCTGCCATGACTGTCACGCCGCGAAGTCTGCGGAAGAGGAGAGCGTCGACCACGGCGGCGGCATGACCGGGAAGAAGAACTGCCGGTGTGCGCTGTGTGGGCCGCTCAAGAGGAAGGACCAGGCGCGCCGCCGGGACCGCCATCGTGCTCGTGTGGCCGAACTGACCCGAGGGGCGTCGGCATGAGTGGCGACTGGGTCTTCGCGGGTATCGCCGTCGCCGCGTCTATCGGGTCAGGCGTGTTCGCCGTCGCCGCGTGGCTCAACCGCCGTGAGGCAGAGCGAGCGTCACGGTCCGCGGTTCGTCGTTTCCGGGTGTGGTCCAAGTGACCGCGATCTCGCCTTCGAACCCGCCGTGCCGCACCACATGGAACACGCGCTCTGACGAGGCTGGCACGTCTCCCATCTCGACTACGCCGATCGGCGACTTTGTGTCGACGCTGACTGCTGCCGCGTCGACTCCAGATCGGTTGGCGAGGCGAAACTCCGACCTCGACATCGGCTGCACGTCCCATGGTGCCCGCGCAGCGTTGGCGGCTTCTAGTGCCTCAGCCATCCGACTGAGCCGCATGACTTGCGCCTCGGCGGTGTCGCGCGCCGCCTCTGCGGCTTCCTGTGCCGCGACGGCGCTCACTCTCGCCGCCTTCGACTTGTTCGCCGACCACCAGGCCCACACGCCCCACAGAAACGACAGCACAGCGGCAACCGCCGACACGACAGCAGGAGGATTCATGGACCGACCTTATCGCTGCTCCCTCGTCGGACAGGCGGTCCCGGCATGAACGACGTAACTCAGTTGTTCCGCTACGACGACCGCACCGCCGTCCGTGTCGTCGCCATCGACGGCGACCCCTGGTTCGTCCTCACCGACCTCGCTCGCGCTCTCGACCTCGCCGCGCCGGGACGCCTCGCTGCCCGCCTGGACGAGGGTGTGCGGCAGACGCATACCCTCGCGACGGCCGGAGGTCCGCAGCGGATGGTCGTCGTGTCCGAGCCTGGCATGTACGAGGTTGTGATCCGCAGCGACAAGCCCGACGCGGTCGCGTTCCGTCGGTGGCTGACCGGCACCGTGCTCCCCGAGATTCGTCGTACGGGGGCCTTCGGTGCCGCGCCTGCGGTGCCGCAGAGCTATGCCGAGGCGTTGCGTGCCGCCGCTGACGAATACGAACGCGCCGAAGCCGCCGAAGCCAAAGCCGCCGCCCTCGCAACCCCCGCCGCCGCGTGGCAGCACCTCGTCGACGCTTCTGGGGATTGGGGTGTCGCCGAAGCCGCAAAAATCCTGTCCCGCGACCCGAACATCGACATCGGCCAAAACCGGCTGTTCACGTTCATGGCCGGGTTGCGGTGGATCATGCGCGGCCCCCGCCACGGCACCTGGGTCGCCTACCAACGCCAGGTCGACCTCGGGCGCCTGGCACACCGACCCGGCGCCGTGTACCGCAACACCAAAACCGACCGCGACGAGTTGGCACCACCCACCATCCGCATCACCCCCAAAGGACTCGCCGAACTGCACAAACGCCTCGGCGGCCGCAAACCACTCGCCATGCTGCCCACCGACGAGACGCCGGCACTGTTCCCGGCGCAACTCCCCACCGGGGGCTCGGCGTGAGCGGGGCTGCTCTGCGTGTCTTACGTCGCACGGTCGCGGCGACCATCGACCAGACCTTCAAGCTGGACGATGCGACTCTCCAAGTGCGCCACCACGTTCAGGAACTTACTCGCGAACGTAGCCGTGCTGAACTCCTGGCTCTTGTCGACCATCCAGTAAGCAAGCTCGGCGGTTGCGGGCAGATCGGTTCGTCCTCGCGCCCCGACCGCACCCATGAGTTCTTCGGCAGCGATCCGGTACTCGTCGGGCATCGGCATAGTCGTTCTCCATCTGGCAGCGCTGCTGCCTCTGATTCGACACCGGCGGCGGGTGGTCCCGCCAAGAACCCTGAGCCCGCCGTCGGTGGCCTCTCCGCAGGATCGGAGGAGGCATCCCCGAGCGTAGGAGACGCCCGCGGTGACGGTTCGGCGGTGACTGGATGACCGCGCTGTGGGTGTGGCTGCCCGCGATCGTGTCGTGGCTCGCCGCCGGGGTGTCGTGCGGGTGCGCCCTGGTCGCCCGCCGCCACCGCCGCGAAATCGAGGCGCTGCTACGCCAAGCCAGCCGGCCACCCACCCAGATCAATGTTCACGGCGACCTCAACGCGGCGCAACGCCGCGCACGCCTCCACGCCATCCGAGGAGAGAACCGATGACCGACGCTGTGGCTTTGTTGGCGGTGGTGGAGGCGCGTCGCGCGGTCACCCCACAACCGTGCGCACCGAGCATCGCAACCGCAACCGCGGTTGCTGACCTGATCGGAATGAGCGGGCCGGGTGCGGCTAACGCTCGGGCGGGTACCCCTACCAGCCCCGGCACCAACACCCGGCCCTGCCGTCCGCGGATAGGAGTACGCGTTGACGACTGACACCAGCCTACCCGGAATTGAGGCGGTCGCCCGCCTCAACCGGCACCGCGAGGCCACCATCCACCTTCGCCAGGGCGACGGGTTCGGCACCGAACCGGTGTGGGAACTGACCGCCGCGATCTGTGATCACCGCGGCGACGTCGACCGCCACGACTTCGAGGACGGCGACGACCTACCGGGCCTGCTGGCCGCCCTCGCCGACTACGCCGAACGGTCCGACGTCGCGACCGTCGACGTCACCCTTTGGATTCGCTGACCGTAGGTGCCCGGATAGGCCGTGTCCTACAACTGACCCCACCAGATAGGAGATTGAAATGGAAACACTCGCGTGCATGGCGGATGCCGATGCACTCGCCGCACTCGACCCACCCGAGGGCGCCGTCATCCTCGACGCCGACGGCCTGGCCTGGCAGCTGCGTGTGTGCGGACCGCACTCGCTCGACCCGGGCCGGCACTGGGGCAACGCCTCGTGGTCGTGGACCGAAGGCACCCCTGATCCCGACGATTGCGGTCCGCGTTTCCCGGTGACCGTGATCCACCAGCCCGCGGTGGTGGTCGCGTGAACGCCCTGTATGTCGCTGCCTGCCAGTACGCCGGTCTGGGCTTCCTCCTCGGCGCGCTGCTCATCACCGCCGTGATCGTCCTCTGTGAGCGCCGTGATCACAGCCTCGACGTCGACGAGCTCGACGGCACCCCGATCCGCCCCTACTGCAACAACCCCACCATCCGGAAGGACCACCGATGAAACGCATCTTCTTGGCCGCTGCTGCTGCCGCCATCATCCTCATGCCCGCCACGGCGTGCGACACCGCCGCCCACGCCGACACCACCGATGACGCCTACATCTCGGTGCTGCACGACGAAGGCATCACCGGATCGCGGTCCAGCCTCATCCGCATGGGCCGCGCCGTGTGCACCCTGCGCGGCGAGGGCTGGACGTCGATGGACGTCGCCGACGAGATCGTGGCCCGCAACGACGACATGACCCTGTCCGATGCCGCCTACCTGGTGGGTGCCGCACAGGCCGCATACTGCCCGGAGTACACGTCATGACGCGCCGCATCTGGTTGCGCGCCCTCGGACGGTACGGGCGTCACCGCGCAGGCATCACCGTCGCCCATCTCGCCGCACGGCTCGGCGACGACAGGCCGACGCAGATCATCGCGCGCGTCGACGACGTTGCCGACGACCGGCCCACCGTTGTCCTGCCGCGCATCGCGCCGCGCACCTACTGGACGACGCCGGTCCCCGCGCACCTGGCGGTCGCCGCATGACCGCCGACGAGTTCGAGTTCGTTGCCGCACCACCCGCGCCCGACCGCGGCCGCAACGCGCTGTACGCACGATTCAACGAGGCGGTCAAGGCCCGGCCGGGTGAGTGGGCGAAGTGGCCGAAGGAACTCGCAAGTCGGGAGACCGCGCAACGAACGGCCGCCAACCTCCTGCGAGGCAACAGTCCGCGTTGGCCGCGTGGCGAGTACGAGGCCGTCTCGTCGGGCACCAATGTCTATGTCCGCTACATCGGCGGAGGCGACCGGTGACCGCCGTGCAGCCGTGGAAAGACGGCGACTGGAATCCGTTCCCGGAGTCGGCGACGCTGCTGCCGACGCCGGCCAACGAAACCGCGTGGCTACTGCAACGCCGTGAAGGTGTCGGCGCATCCGAATGCGCCGCCATCTTGGGCCTCGACCCGTACGCCACCGCATTCTCGACGTGGCTGGACAAGACCGGGCAAGTACCGCTGTCGTCGGCGATCAATGAAGCGATGACGTGGGGGCATTTGTTGGAGCCCGTCATCCGCCGTGAGGCCGCCGACCGCCTCGGCATGGAGGTGCAGTTGTGCGGCGGTCTCGCATCCGTGGAACGGCCGTGGCAACGCGCATCGCTGGACGGTGTCCTCCTCACCGACGACGGCCCGGTCCCGATCGAAGTGAAATCGACGTCGCAGTACCTCGCCGCCGACTGGGGAGACGACCAGGTACCGGACCGTGCGGAGCTGCAAGTCCAACACCAACTGGCGGTGACCGGCGCACCATACGCCTACGTCGCCGGGCTGATCGGCGGCAACCGCCTGGCGATCCGCCGTGTGGAGCGTGACCAGGTACTCATCGACCACATCAACGCTGAGGAGGAGGCGTTCTGGCGGCACGTCCAGACCGGTACTGAGCCACGCATCACCGCCCGCGAATCGTTGTCGGTGATCGTCGGCGCCGCCGGCGACCCGGACACCGACACGTTGGTGTTGGACGAGGAGCAGGCATCGCAGGCCCGCTACGACGTCGCCGCGTACGAGCAGGCCCGCCTCGACGAGAAGCGGGCGCAGGACGTGAAGGCGGAGGCCCGCAACCGCCTGGTGTGGCTCGCCCAAGGGCATGCGCGTCTCGTCGATGGCGAGGGCGTGGAGATAGCGCGCCTACAGCGCGGTGTCGTCTCGGCGTCGCGTCTGGCCGCCGACCACCCCGAGATAGCCGACCTGTACCAACGCAAGGTCGAACGCCTCGACACGACAGCGCTGCGCCGCGAAGAACCCGCCATTTTCAGGGCTTATCAAAGTGTCAGCATTCGTACATCGGGCGGGAGCGCGCGAGTCGTCACCGGGAAGGTCGGCGGGAAGGTGGCGACGTCGTGAGCGGATTCGGCCACATCGAACAGTGCACGTCGTGCCGCGCCCCGATCTACTGGGCCCTCACCGACAAAGGCAAAACGATGCCCGTCGACGCGTTCCCCGACCCCGACCGCGGGAACGTCGCCCTACACGAGGACCGAGGCAAGCTGCGGGCCGTCGTCGTCCCGCGCGCGAAAGCCGAAGCGATGCGCGGCGCCGGCCATAACCTGCATACCTCTCATTTCGCGTCGTGCCCCAAGGCCGACGCACACCGCAATAAGAATCACGGACGCCCGGTCGGCACACTATATGAGAAGAAGAAAGTCCTAACAAATCCAGAGAGACCGGATATCA
>CAZVVS010000156.1:0-10768 GCA_964630585.1 uncultured Gordonia sp. | reverse complement strand
GCCGCCAACGGCGGCTACGGCAGCTTCGATTTCTGGAACCTCAGCCCCGGGTACCACTGGCTGGTGTTCCTCGATGGCAGCGGTGCGCACCTCCCCGAGTTCTACGACAACGAGCCCGGCCTGGACACCGCCGACCTTTTCTTGGCCAACCCCGGGTCCACGAGCAACCTGAACGTGAAACTGGACCGCACGACCCCACCCGCAGGCGGAGCGACGCTGACCGGCACCGTCACCGAACAAGGCACCGGCATGCCCCTGTGGGGGGTGCGGGTCGTCGCACTGCACGCCGCCACCTACCGGTTCGCGGCGTCGACCACCACCCTCGCCAACGACGGCCGCTACACCCTCAACCTGAACCCCGGCGGCTACAAGATCGCCTTCATCGAACCCACCGGCCGCCACGACACGGAATGGCACGACAACCTGCCCTACCACGGGCTCGGCTCCGCGGTCACCGTGACCGCCCCCGGGGTGGTCAACGCCGCCCTCGCCCCCAACACCGCCGCCATGGCAGGCACCATCGTCGATGACACCACCGCGGCGCCGGTGGCCGGGGCGTGGGTCCTCGCCATCGGCGCCACCGGCGTCACCGGCGGCGCTGTCACCGCACGCGACGGCACCTATGAGATCGACGGGCTGACCCCCGGCACCTACCGGGCCGCGATCCTCGACCCCAACGGGGGCCGCACCCTCGAATACCACCCGGACAGCCCCGACTACGCCGGGGCCGTCCCGTTCAACCTCACCGCGGGGGCCACCGTCACCATCAACGCCGCCCTCCACCACCCCTGACTGCGCGACCACGCCCGGTCAGGCGGCTGGGCCGGGGTCACCCGATGGGCGGTCAGGCCGCCCTGGAAGCCCCCCAGGAGGGCCGGGCGTGGCCCGGACGAGTTGCCATGGCTCCCTGCGACTGTCCTCGCCTGAGATCGGCGCTGGCGGGCTGTGGGAACTTGGGCCCGTGCGGACCTTCCGTCCGAGTTCGTCGACGGCCGTGCCCGGGAGGATCCGGTCCTGCGACCGTGCCGGTTGCGTCTGCGGCTGAGGCTCGGTCGTTCGCATCGGTCGGAGCGGACAGGTCGTATGTGACGATGGCCTCTATGGGTGGGCGGGAGGTGGTGCGACGCTTGCGCCCGACGGGAGGCCCGAGGCCCAGGTCGTCGCCGGGGGGCTGTGGGAGTGGGGGGTGATCGGAGGCCATGAAGGGGTCGGTGTCGGTGGACGAGCCCGTGGAGGCGGGTCGAGGGCGATGCCTACGGCGCCTGGGGCTAGCGTGGCGTCGGCCGTCCAGTGGGGCGGTGTGGGCCAGGGGCGGAGCCCTCGGAGGGGTGACACGGTGTTGGGACACAAGCGGCGGGTGGTGTTCGTTGCCGGTGCGGTGGGCGCGTTGCTCGGTGTGGTCCTGTCGGCGGGGGTGACCTCGCCTGCGTCGGCGGTCAGCGGCGACGTGGTGGAGTCCCCGACGTCGGCCTCGGTGCATGACGGCGGGGCGGCGGGGGTGGAGCGGGCGGCGACCGGCAACTATCCGGGCCACGTTCTGGTGGTCACCACCGAGCCGGTCGGGGGGCCGCCGCGGCGGGGGTGGGGGCACTTGGTCTTGGTGCGGGTGAACTGCTCGAACAACTTCGACGGCGACCCGGCCAACAACACCACCCCGGGTCCCAGCAACGACCCGCAGTCACCGTCGGACCCTGACCTGGTCGACGGCTACGTGTACCTCTTCCTCGGCGACGGCGCGCAGGACAGCCTGCGGGTCCTCGTTCCCGACTTGGCGGTGTGCACCGTGGAGCAGGTCTCGAGCGGGTGGTTCGCCCAGGAGGTGGCGTACGCGGCCACCTGGGAGGACCCGAACACCCTCGTGGAGATCCGCCAACCCCCTCCGGGCCTGGGCTTCGTCCGAGTGACCTGGCCCACCGTTTCGGCCAACACGAGCGGTGATGTGGTCGGGGTGACCATCACCACCAGGGTCCCGGTGTGCATAAACCTCCCCGGCTGCATGGACTGGGGGTACGTCCCCACGAACGGACTGCGGATCAAGAACCGGATCCGCGGCGACGCCCCCGACCAGGCCAGCTTCACGCTTCGGTTGCGCTGCCGGGGTAGCGACGTCATGGAGGAGCGCCTGTTGACCTACACCGCTCAGACCACTCAGACCATCGACATCGATATCGGCCTAGGTCTTGTTCGATGTGCGCTCACCGAGATCGACGACGGCGGTGCTGCCAGCGTCGAGTACCACGCCGCGTCGGCGACGGTGGCCACGACGACCTCGGGTCCCAACGCCGCGCGGGTCGACTTCGGCGACGACAACCAGGGGAACAACATGGTGTCTCTCCGGGTCATTAACCGGTTCGAGGGCGCCTGCCCGACGACCCCGCCGAGCTACTGCTGACGGGTCGCCGGTCCTGACGCCACCCCTTCGAGGTGGGGCGTCGAGGCGGCCGTGAGCCCTTGAGGGCGCCGACCGCGGCGCCGACGAGTTGCACGGTGGCTTCACAGGTCGCCCGCGCAGGAGCGGCGTCAGGCGGCAAGTGGGGGGGCCGGTCTGTCCCAGGGGCTGGTTGATCGTGGGCCGTCGTGGTGAGGTAACCGGCACCACGGGCTGCGTCGTCCATCGCGGGCGTGCTCGGCCGACGAACAGCCCGCCGTCGGGGTCGCCAAGGTGGTGCAGACCAGCACGCTGGGGTCGGTGTCGTGGGCATCGACCGCGTGGGCCGCACTGACCCGCAGAGCGCGACGAGGGCACCCGGCGTCGTAGTTGCCCGCGTGGGCCCGGCGAGGTGCTCGCCCGAGAGCGGCCATTCGTGGGCTCTAGGAAGGTCGGTGGCTGACCGAACCTGCACGGTCGATCTTCGTCGACAAGCCCGCCGACGTGCCGGTTCTGTGCGACGATGCCATCTAGCTAGGGCTGACGCTGCGGTCGTCGCCCCGGTGGGCCAGACGGTCTGCGTCCCAGGCGCCGCGGCGATCCCGATTTGGAGAAGCGACGTTGCGAAACAGACGGGTTGGTGTGGTGGGTGCGTTGCTGGGGCTGGTCTTGGCGGTAGCTGTCACGTCGCCTGCGTCGGCAGTGAACGCCGCGGCGGCGCGTGAGGCGCAGGCTGTCGGTTCGGACCAGGACACGGGGGTGTCGGAGAGCGTCAACATGGAACTCAACGTGTTGAGCGTCACCGGGCAAACGACCGGGTGGCAACCGTCGTACTGGGGCGACATCTTGGTGCGGGTCAACTGCACCAACAACTTCGACGGAGACCCGACAAACAACACCTTCCCGAGGCCGGATAACGATCCCTTCATGAGGAGGCCGCCTGCCGGGGAGACGCTCGTCGACGGTTACGTCTACCTGGTGTTCGGTCGGGATCGTCCGCCCACCCAGCGTGTCTTCGATGCTGGAGACGCGGACGAGACCGACTCGTGCGTCGTGCAGCAGACCGCGAGCCTTGGGCTACCCCAGCAGGTTGTCTACGACGCCAGTTCGGACGACACGGACACGGTTGTGGAGGTCGCCCAGCCGTCCGCTCGGAGCCTCGGCGCGGCCAACGTGGCATGGCCGTCCGGTCCGGTCAACCTGGAAGGTGATTCGGCCCACGTGACGGTCACCGACCGATTCCCGCCGTGCCTCCTCGGTGATGATCGCGTGTGCGACAACGCGATCGTGGACTTCGTCCCAGGCAACGTCGTGCGGATCAAGACCCGGATCCGCGGCGACGCCCCGAACCCACCTGGTTTCACGCTCCGGTTGCGGTGTGCGGGCCGCGGGATCATGGAGGAGCACCTGTTGACGTTCTCGGACCAGACCCCGCTGGACGTGGAGAAACCGGCCGGGCGCAACCGCTGTGTGATCAAAGAGACCGGCACCGGCGGCGCCGACCGGGTCGAGTATTTCGCCGTGTCGACGACCGGCGCCGACACTTCCTTCGGTGCGAGTTCGGCCCGGGTCGACTTCGGCACGGATTACGGAGATGGCGGGTACGCCCGCCTGCTGGTCACGAACCGGTTCCCGGGGACGTGCCCCGCCACCGCACCGGGGTACTGCTGATTGGTGGGTCCCGCTGGCCCGAGTAGGTGATCGGCCCGCCGGAGTCATGGGGGCTGTGGGACGCAGCGCCTTTTCGTGCTTGTTCAGGAGCGGGGATCTGTCGACTAGAACACCCGTCCGGGTTGCTGTGGCATCGTTCTGAAGATGGCAGCCCGGTTCGTGGCGACGAGGACCGCTCCTGTTGAGCTGAGCCCGGTGCCTCCGGGCGAGTCGAAGCAGATGGTCCTGATCTACGGCGACGAGGTCGACATCACGGGACCGGCTGTCGAGGGCCGGGTGCCGGTGAGGTTCCGTGGTCGCACGGGGACGATGAGGTCGGCGGGACTGATGGAGGACCATCCGCTGGAGTGCTACTTCCTCGATGTGGGCCAGGGTGACGCCACGCTGATCGTCACCCCGGGCGGGAAGAAGATCCTCGTCGACGGCGGGAAGTCCGCAGGCACGGGCCGGATGAGCGAGGCGGAGATCTCGTTGATCTGGAGGTTCCGGCTCGACAAGGTCACCACCCCGCTGGTGTTGGACCTGGTGGTGTTGACCCACGCCGACGAGGACCACATCGGTGGGCTGGTCAATCTGGTCATGAACCCGAAGATCGAGGTCCGCAAGGTCGTCCACTCGGGTATCGCCGTGTACGCCGCCGACGCCAACGATGACGCTCTCGGTGAGGTCGCCACGGTGGACGGCGCCGAGTATCTCCTCACCCGTCACGACACCATCGACGACCTCGACTTCGACGCCCTCCACGAGGACTTCAAGGCGTGGATCAACGTGTTGGCCGCCGAGCACGTCGAGTACGGGGCGGTGCGTGCGGGGGAGAGCATCGACGTGGGCGACCCGGCTGTCACCATCGAGGTGCTCGGCCCCCGTGTCGATCACCTGACCAGCCCCGACCGGGACGTGTTCGCCTGGTTCGGCGACAAGGGGCTCACCATCAACGGGCACTCGGTGGTGCTGCGCCTCACCTACCGCGACGTGCGGTTCTTGTTGTCGGGCGACCTCAACATCGAGGGCTCCGAGCACCTCATGGCCGACCCGGCGATCACCGCCAAGCTCGACGCCCACGTCCTCAAGGCGCCCCACCACGGCAGCCACGAGTTCCACCGGCCGTTCCTCAAAGCGGTGAACCCCCAGATCACGGCCATCTCGTCGGGCGAGATCCCCGACCACGGCCACCCCCGCCCCATCTTCCTCGGCGCGGTCGGCCAGAGCGCCCGCAGCGACGAACCGCTGCTGTACTCCACCACGCTGTCGGCCGTGTTCGGCCGGGCCGAGATCGACCAGGTCCAGGCGGCCGCTGACGCCACCGGGCTCGACAGCAACGCCGCGTTCGCGACCACCCGCCAGCTCTTCCACAAGCTCCTCCCCGGGATCGTCAACGTCCGCACCGACGGCAACGTCATCTACACCGCCACCCGGGTGGCGACCGGGTACTGGTGGGTGGCCTACGGGCCGCTCGACCCCGCACCCCGCACCCCCGGCCTGTAGCGCGCCATCTCGCCCCGACCTGGCTTCGCAGTCCCGGGCGTATCGGCCCTTCGGTCGTCCCGCCCGAGTCGTCGGAGGTGCCGCGAGGGGCCGTGGTCGTGGTGCTCGGACGCGTGGCCACCTGAAGTTCGCGAGCATGAGGGTGACCACAGAGCCAGGGGACGAGGGAGCGCAACGTGAAGTTCGAGATCGCGAAGAGCAAGTCGAAGAGCCAGCCGTTCTTCTGGCGGATCGTGGCCGCCAACGGCCAGACCCTTGCCACCTCGGAGATGTACACCCGCAAGGCGTCGTGCGTGTCGGCCATCGCCTCGGTCCAGAAGAACGGGTCCGACGCCAAGGTGGTCGACCTGACCGCCGAGTAACGGCGGGTGAGCCCCGTGCCGTGCGCCCCCTCAGCTCCCCGGAGGGGCCTTGGCGGTCACCGGGGGGAGGGTCGATCCCGGCCGGTCGAGTTGCCTCGGCGGTGAAGACGCCAGGGCCTGGCGGTCACAGCACCCACGTAGATGGTCACCGTGGACACCAGCGCAGCCGCCGCCCGGCACGAACCCGGGGCCTCGGTACCCTCAGAGCGATGACCGGCTTCTATCCGGTGGACCCGGTGAGCTTCGAGCGTTGGGCCGTCACCGCTCTCGGCGGCCACCCCATGGGCCACCCCGTCGACGCGGGGATCGACGGGCAGATCGCCGCCGCGGACGACACCGGTGAGCCGGGCCGGGTGCTGATCGCGGTCAAGGCCGGGGACTGCTACCACCCCCGCATGGTCCGTGACCTGGCCCGTACGGTCGACACCCTCGACGTCGACCGCGGCGTGCTGGTCTGCCTGAGCCCGCCGCCACAGGCGGTGTACGAGGCCGCAGCCCGCACCGGTCCCACCTCGGCTGATGGTCTGGCTTGCGTGCAGGTCCTCACCGCCGCCGAGGTGGCGGGGGGCAAGCGCCCCGACGGGACGACCACCTGACCTGAGGGCACACCCGGCGCGCCCTGGTGGTGTCAATCACCCGCCGCCGACGGGTCGGGGTCGTTCAGGGGGACAGGCCCTCGGTGGGGTGGTAGGTGGGGTAGAGCACTTCGCTGGGATCGACGATCGTCCCGTCGGTGAGCACGACGCGGTGCACGTCGACCGCGGTGGCGGCTTGGACGGTCCCGCGGACCTGCACCGCGGCGCAGGGGTCTTGTCCGACGGGGATCTCGGGTAGGCGCCGCGATGGTGGGAGCGGGGCGCGCTGGCCGCCCTGGTCGTAGGGGGTGGGGGCCGGGTCGTCGCCGACGTTGGGTCCTTTCAACGACAGCGGGCAGAACAGTTGTCGGTCCCAGTGGTCCCGGGGGCAGTAGCCCCGGTCGATGATGTTCCACACGAAGTGGCGTTCGGTGACGCTGGCCTCAGCGTTCAGGGTGTGGGGGTACCGGCAGTGGCGGTCACCGCCCCGGTAGCGGCAAATGTTCGAGGCGGTTCCGAGCAGGTCGTCGTCGATGAAGTCGGAGAGCTTGTTCTTCCACCAACTGTTGAAGCCCACGTCGGTGCTCCTTGCAGCCTCGTGCCAGGGTCACGACAAGTCGTCGAGGCTCTCGACGGGCCGTCGCCGTCGAGAGTCAGAGCTCAGCGCGGCCGGGCTTTCACGGCGTCCAGCCTGGGGCCGCGGTGTCCTCGTGGAGGCGGTCTACCTTGCCTGCAGGGGAGAAGTTCCGTGACCCGCACAGCTTGCATCCGCCGTGCTCCTTGCTGGAGTTCGCGCAGCGATCCCCGCTGCAGCCGATGTTGCCGCACGAGTCGCACTTCACGAGTTGCTGGGCACACTTCTGACAGTTGGCCATCGCGGGATGCTAGTCAACTGCTGTCGACCCATATGGTGTGACGCGGTCGACTCGCCTGCGGTGCAGCGACCCAACGAGGGTGCCGCCGAAGCGGCCACAGAGTTCGGCAGGCGGGTCAAAGCCGCCCGTGATGCGATGCGGGTCGACGGCCGTGCGGTGTCTCAGGAGCGTCTCGCTGAGCGGGCCGGGTTGCACCCGACCTACATCGGCCACGTCGAGCGTGGCGAGGTCAACATCGCCTTGTTCAACATCGTGAGGATCGCCGACGCCTTGGAGGTCGACCCGGGCGAGCTGGTGACAGGGATCACCACTCGGAACTAGCCCAGCCTCTCAGCGCACCAAGCGGTCGCGTCCGGGGCGCTCAGCTCTTTGGCCCCTCGGGCACGTAGTCCCCGTCGAGCCAGCGGACGAAGTACCGAGACCGCCCGACGTAGGTGGCGACCGACGCCTCCTTCAGCCCTGCACGGCGGAGGTCAGCCTCAAAGGCGTCCAACTGCTCGTACAGGTCCTCGATCGTCCACACCTTGGCCATGGGCCACGGTAGACCCGAGGACGAATGGGCCGCCGGTAGCCCGGACCCGTCACGTCCTTCGACGACCGAGCGTGGGGAGCCCGTCGCTCACGGCCCGGACCCTTGCGGCCCTCACGGTGGCCTCTAGACTTGCCGTGTGCCGGGTGAGAGTGGCGATGCCCTGTGCGCTAGGTGCGGTGAGCGGTTCGAGTCGGTCGAAGCGCGTTCTGCTCACTATCGAGACGCTCATGCCAGTCGAAGTCAAACGCGTACGCGTCGGACTCCAACCTCCTCCTCGACACTGAGGGTCGGCGATACAGGTGGCTGCCCGAAGTGCGGGGGTTCTTCGAGGCGGAGCATCTCCCCAGGGTTCGTCGAGTGCACGGAGGTCCATCAATTCTGGCAGCCAGCGGGCAATGGAGGACAGATGGTCCCGATCGCCACAGTGTGCGGTGCTCGCTACCAGGTCGGCCATGTCGGACTCACGGCTGAGACTCCTCGGTGCTCTTGTGGGACCTTCGCGATCGGACAATGCCATGAGTGCGACCAGTGGTTCTGTGGTGACCACAGTGGGCTGAGGGGCGGCCACCGTCTGTGTGGCCGATGCTTCTCGTTCTGGCAGAACAAGGAACAGCGAGCAGCACGGCGGGAGGAATCAGTAACTCAGGCAGCACGGCGGAAGGAATCTGTCACTCAGGTCTCCGCCCCAGCGAGACTCTCGGATACCGTTTCGAGGCTGCGGGCTGCAGGATTACCAGGTACAACCACGAAGACCTTCTCATCGACGAAGCCCCGCTTCCGACTCCTCGGCGATCTGCTCGGATACCGCAAGGTGACTGGTGAGTCCGAGCCATATTGGCCAGTGGGAACATTTAGGTGGAGGAACTACGGCGACTCCTTCACCAGCGAGACGGCAGTGGCACTCGACGGTACCGTGTGTCCCGTAATGCCCGATGGGCTTGGCCGATCCGACGGCTACCGACTCGCGAAGCCTGATGGCGACCTCGTCACAATCGTGGCCGCACTTCAAGCGATTGCCAGAAGGCACGGCGTCACCACCCCATAGACGCGGTCGCTGCAAGGTTGGCGGTTCCTTCACAGCATCCGACCCGGTTCAGGTCGACGCCGAAGGCGCTGCCGACGAACTCCCAGACGCCGCCCTGGTTCCGATTTGAAGATGGCCGAGAGTCGCTCACTTTCGGACGCGGATCCGTCTCCGTCGGTGTCGCCGCCGACCGTGTCGTCATCGATCGAGGTGAACACCACGGGCTCGGCCTGGGTGCCCTCGACATCGAAGCGACTCCTCGGTCCCAGACCGAACACCGCTGCGGATCCCGGATCGTGGTCGGCGGGAGGAGACGTGTGAGCGCCCCGGTCGAAGATGCCGCCGCCAAGTTCAGCGCCGCCTGGACCATGGTTCTCGGACCAACGTCGAGCGCGGCGGGGCTGCCAGGTTCACCGTGACCGCAGCCAACACCCACCATCACCACGACCACGCCACCCCGGATTCGGAAGAGCCGCCGCTCAACCCTGGCGGTCACCTGGACGGTCGCTTCGCCCGAGAGGTAGGGGTCGGCCATCACAGGTCCTTCACCGTCACATGCAGCGGTGCCTCCACGGGTGCAGGCCGCAGGTGCGGTTATCCCCCCATGAGGTGGCTCCACGCGGCCTAAAGGGGCTCTCAGACGCTCAGGGAGGGTGCTACGGCCAGCACGCCCGGGGTCGCTCGTGGTCCGTGCTCGATGTCGCTGTCTCCGGGCCGGTTGGCGGTGTCGTCGGGGAGGGGCCGGTCGGGGTCGCGTAGTGTCACGGCGACGGAGTACTGCCCAGGTGCTGCGAGGCGGGGGCGTGCATGGCGAAGCCAGACCGTCGGCTACTGAGCATCACGGAACGGGTGACCGAATGGCGATAGTGCAGTCCGAGTCGATCAAGAACCACGCGGCGTTCATCTGGTCGGTGGCCGACCTGCTCCGTGGCGATTACAAGCCGTCGGAGTACGGGCGGGTGATCCTGCCCCTCACCGTGTTGCGCCGCCTCGACTGCGTGCTGGAGCCCACCAAGGCCACCGTGCTCGACACCCACGCCCGGCTCGCGGGCAAGGTCGAGAACCTCGACCCGGTGCTGTGCCAGGCGTCCGGGGAGCAGTTCTTCAACACCTCGCCGCTGGACCTGCGCCGCCTCCTCGACGACCCCGGGACGATCGCCGACAACCTCGCCATCTACATCGCCGGGTTCTCCGAGTCGGCCCGTGACATCCTCGACCGGTTCGACTTCGCCACCCACATCGACCGGCTCCACCGCTCCAACCTGCTCTACCAGGTGGTCGGCAAGTTCGTGGACCTCGACCTGCACCCCGACGCGGTGTCGAACCTGGAGATGGGCTACCTCTACGAGGAGTTGATCCGTCGGTTCTCGGAACTATCCAACGAGACCGCCGGGGAGCACTTCACCCCCCGTGAGGTCATCCGGTTGATGGTGAACCTGCTGTTCGCTGAGGACGGCGACGTGTTGTCCAAGCCCGGCGTGAAGCGCACCCTGTTCGACCCGGCGTGTGGCACCGGCGGGATGCTCTCGGTCGCCGAGGACCACCTGCGGCACCTGAACCCCCAGGCTCGTCTGGAGGTGTACGGGCAGGAACTCAACCCCGAGACCTACGCGACCTGTCGGGCCGACATGATGCTCAAGGGCCAGGACGCCTCCCACATCGCCTTCGGGAACTCGTTCTCCGAGGACGGCTTCGAGGGCGACACCTTCGACTACCTGCTGGCCAACCCGCCGTTCGGGGTGGAGTGGAAGAAGGTCGAGAAGGAGATCAGAGACGAGGCCGACACCAAGGGGTTCGCCGGGCGGTTCGGGGCCGGGCTCCCCAGGATCAACGACGGGTCATTCCTGTTTCTCCAGCACATGATCGCCAAGATGAA
>CAZVVS010000155.1:0-11031 GCA_964630585.1 uncultured Gordonia sp. | reverse complement strand
CCTATGCGGTCATCACCGCCGTACTCGTGCGCCTGCTCTCGATCGGCATCACCGCCGGCTACCACCCGGTGCGTTCACGCGTCGGCTGGCAGGTGTGGCTCACCGAACGGGTCCTCGATGCGGCCCGCACCTACCTCTTCCCCCTCTACGCCTCGCTGCTGACGCCGCTGTGGTTCCGCATCCTGGGCGCCAAGGTCGGACGCAACACCGAGATCTCGACCGCCCTGGTGCTGCCGAAGTTCACGACGATCGACGACGGCGCGTTTCTCGCCGACGACACCATGGTCGCCTCCTACGAGTTGGGCGGCGGCTGGTTGCACATCGACGAGGCTCGCGTCGGCAAGCACGCCTTCCTGGGTAACTCCGGGATCACCGGGCCCGGACGTCGCGTGCCCAAGAACGGACTGGTGGCCGTCTTGTCAGCCGCACCCGGCAAGGCGAAGGCCGGATCGAGCTGGCTGGGCAGCCCACCGGTCCGGTTGCGGCGGGTCGCCGCTGATACCGACGCGTCCCGCACCTTCGCGCCGCCACCGCGCCTGCGCGTGGCCCGGGCGCTCATCGAGACCCTGCGCCTCGTACCGGTGATGGTGTCGTTCGGGATCGGCGTCTTCGTCCTGCTCGGCGTGCAGTATTTGGCCGTCCACGCCGGAGTGGCCACTGCGGCAGCCTGCAGCGGGCTGCTGCTGCTCGTCGCCGGTGCCGCCGCATGCTGCATCGCGGCCGCCGCCAAGTGGCTCGTCGTCGGCCGCATCCGGGTCTCCGAACACCCGCTGTGGAGTCCGTTCGTATGGCGCAACGAGTTGTCCGACGCCTTCGTCGAGACGGTCGCGGCACCATGGTTCGCCAACGCCGCCACCGGTACGCCGGTCCTCACACTGTGGTTACGGCTCCTCGGTGCCCACATCGGCCGCGGCGTCTGGTGCGAAACGTACTGGTTGCCCGAGGCCGACCTGGTGACCCTGGCCGACGGCGCCTCCGTCCAGCGTGGCTGTGTGGTGCAGACCCACCTGTTCCACGACCGGGTGATGGCGATCGACACCGTTGAACTCGATGCCGGTGCGACGCTGGGACCACACTGCGTGGCCCTGCCCGCCGCGCGCATCGGCACGTCGGCCACCGTCGGCCCGGCGTCGTTGGTCATGCGCGGCGACGCCGTGCCCGCCCACACCCGTTGGCAGGGCAACCCCATCGCCCCGTGGGACTGACGCCCCGACCGGCGACCCGTGGGAGCGGGCACAGCGCCGGGTAACCTTGGGCGCACCGTCGCCTCCGCCAGCCACCCACGATCAGCACCGAGGAGCACCGCTTGTCTCCGAAGTCAGGCCGTCCCCAGTCGGGGCGCGTGTCCCCCGTGCTGGGCAACCCGGTCGACGTCATCGACGACTACCTGCCCGAGAGCGGCAATCTCGGGTACCGCGTGTCGCGCTACGACTTGGAACTCGGATACCGCGTCGCACCCAACCGCCTCACCGGCGTCGCCACGATCACCGCGACCGCCACCAGCCACGTGAAGCAGGTCCAATTGGATCTGGCCCCGACGATGGCCGTCACGCGGGTCACCGTGAACGGCGAACGGGTGCGCTACACCCACCGTCGGGCCAAGTTGGCGATCACTCTGGGCCGGCCGATCCCGGCCGGCGGGGCGCTGTCGATCGTCGTGCGCTACGCGGGCAACCCTCGTCCTATCCGCGGCGCGTGGGGCGAGGTCGGCTGGGAAGAGCTCACCGAGGGCTCGCTGTGCGCCAACCAGCCCAACGGCGCACCGTCGTGGTTCCCCTGCGACGACCACCCGGTGGCCAAGGCCAGCTACCGCATCGCGATCTCCACCGACTCACCGTTTCACGCCCTCGCCAACGGCGTGCTCACCGCCAAGCGCACCAAGGCCGGGCAAACGACCTGGGTGTACGAGCAGGCCGAGCCGATGGCGACCTATCTCGCCTCGATTCAGATCGGGCGCTATGAGACGACGGTGCTCGCGACGCAGCCGGTTCCCGTCGACCTCCTGGCGTCACCTGCCTTGCGTGCCGCGGCGCGGGCCCGTTTCGGCCCGCAGGTCGACATGCTCGCCGCGTTCACCGACATGTTCGGGCCCTACCCGTTCCCCCGCTACACCGCCGTCGTCACCGACGATCCGCTGGAGATCCCCCTGGAAGCACAGGGCTTCGCCACGTTCGGCGCCAACCACTGCGACCCGGCCAGCGACGCGCAACGACTCGTCGCGCATGAATTGGCCCACCAGTGGTTCGGCAACTCGGTCACGCTCAAACGGTGGCGCGACATCTGGCTGCACGAGGGATTCGCCTGCTATGCCGAATGGCTGTGGAGCGAGCGCAGCGGCGACCAGTCAGCGCATGAGTGGGCGAACCACTACTACGACAAGTTGAAGTCGACGCCGATGTCGCGCCCGCTGGCCGACCCCGGGCCCGCCGCGATGTTCGACGACTGGGTGTACAAACGCGGCGCACTGACGCTGCACGCGCTGCGCCTGCGGATAGGCGACGACGCCTTCTTCGCACTATTGAGGCACTGGACCGACAAGTACCGCTACGGGTCGGTGGGCACCGAGGATTTCATCGCGCTCGCCTCCCATCACACGGCACAGCCGCTCGGCGAGCTGTGGCAATCGTGGCTTTACGAGACGACGCTGCCCCCGTTGCCGCCTACAGGACCTCCTGGGCACTGACACAGGGCGCACCGGCGCTGTCGCCGACCTCGATGCGGTACACCGACGCGGCGCCCTCCTTCGCCTTGCCCGCCTCAGCGTCCAGTGGTGCGGTCGCGGCGATGACCAGCACGTTGCTCGGATTCTGGCCTGCGAAAGCAGTGAGAACCTTGATCTTGAAGCCCGGGGAGTACTTGTACTGATCGAGCTGTCCCTGCATCTGCGTCGCGGACTTGGCCATGGCCGATCCCGGGCACACCATCGCCATGGTCTTCGCGAATGACTCTGCCCGCGCCTTCCCCGGGGGCACGAATGTGATGGGTGAAGTCGTCACGAACTCGGCGGCGAACTTCTCCTTCCCGGTGAGTCCCGACTCCGCGGGGCTGCCCGCACCCATCGACTTCCACTCACTCACGCACGGGCTCCCCGCATGCTCACCGAGAACGATCTGGATCGGAATGGCCCGATGCTTCTCGGCCGGCTTCGCCGCGTTGTTGTTGCGGAAGACGACGACGACCTTGTTCGGGTCCGTCACTGAATTGTGGGTGGCGAGGATTGTCGTCTCGTTGTCCGGGAGGTACTTGATCGTCTCGATCTTGCCTGCGTCCTTGAACTTCTTGAGCCTCTGCGCCATCGGTGAATCGGCACACACCAGCTTGGCCCGGGTGTCAAAAGCCGTGACTCGCGCTGGCCCCTTCTTGGTGACGATTTGCTGATCGGCGACGACGAAGTCGGCGGCGAACTTGGCGTTCGCGGCCGCCGTCGCGCGGGCCGCCTCGGCGCTCGCCGAGGCAGCACTGGCCGAGGCCCGCTCCTGGGCTGCCCCGTCGTCGGTCGCACAACCGGCGAGCGCCGCGCCCACTCCCACCCCGACGACGATGAGTGCGCCCAGCGTCCGCGCGCGGTTCGAACCGGTCATGTCGATCCCCTCGTTCCTGCGTGGGCCCGATGCCGCACGAAGAGACCAATGTAGTGCCGCGGTCGACCCGGCGCACCCGATGGCCGCTAGGTCCGAAAAGTCGGATTCAGTCCGAGTCCGTGCGGGCACGCAGGAACGCCGTCACCGCGTCGTACTCCGGTAACAGTCCGGCCGCGGCTGCCGCGGCGAGTCCCGGCGCGGCGGTGTCCTTGCCGGACAGTTCGTAGACCAGCGGCGAGCCGTCGCGGGCGATCGTCGGCCACTCGATTCCGATCTCTGGGTCGAGTGGGTTCACGCCGTGCTCGGCAGTCGGGTTGTAGCCGGTGGAGCACAGGTAGGTCACCGTCGACCCGTCGGCCAGCGCGCAAAACGCGTGGCCCAGGCCCTCACTCAGGTACACCGCGCGACGGTCCGTGTCATCGAGCAGGACTGCGTCGTACCGACCGAACGTCGGCGAGCCGACGCGGATGTCGACGATTACGTCAAGAACTGCGCCCGCCACGCACGTCACGTACTTGGCCTGCCCCGGAGGCAGGTCGGCGAAGTGGATGCCGCGCAGGGTGCCCGCCGACGACACCGACACGTTGACCTGGGCGACGTCGAGATCGTGGCCGATCAGCTGCGACAGCAGCGGCGCCTGGAAGGCTTCGAGAAACACCCCACGGGCGTCGCCGTGCTGGACGGGTGTGAAGACCCATGCGCCACTGATCGCCAGTTCTCGGATCTCCATCGACCTAGAAGCCCTTCCCACGTTCGAGCAGGTTCAGCAGGTAGTCGCCATATCCGGACTTGGTGAGGGCCGCGGCCCGCTGGCCCAACTCGTCGTCGGAGATCCACCCCTGGCGCCAGGCGATCTCCTCGGGCGCCGCGATCTTGAGGCCCTGCCGCTGCTCGACGGTGCGCACGAAGTTGCCCGCATCCAGCAACGAGTCGAAGGTGCCGGTGTCCAGCCACGCCGTCCCACGCGGCAGTACCGTCACCGAGAGTGCGCCGCGCTCGAGGTAATGCCGGTTGACGTCGGTGATCTCGTATTCACCACGGGCACTGGGCTGCAGCGACCGTGCGATCTCGATGACGTCGTTGTCGTAGAAGTAAAGGCCCGGCACGGCGAAGTTCGAGCGTGGCCGCGCCGGCTTCTCCTCCAGCGAGATCGCACGGCCCTCCCCGTCGAACTCGATGACGCCGTAGGCGCCCGGGTCGGCGACCCAGTAGGCGAAGACGGCACCGCCGACGATGTCGCGGTGCGCGGCGAGGCGGCTGCCCAGCCCCGGCCCGTAGAAAATGTTGTCGCCCAGCACGAGTGCCGCCGAATCATTGCCGATGTGGTCGGCACCCAGTACGAAGGCCTGCGCGAGTCCCTCGGGCTGCGGCTGCACCGTGTAGCTCAACGAGATCCCGAACTGCGAGCCGTCGCCCAGCAGGTTCTCGAACGCCGCACGGTCCTCGGGAGTGGTGATGATCAGGATGTCGGTGATCCCCGCCAACATCAGCGTGGACAACGGGTAGTAGATCATCGGCTTGTCGTAGACCGGAACCAGCTGTTTGCTGACACCGCGGGTGATCGGGTGCAGCCGCGTACCGGTGCCGCCGGCCAGGATGATTCCGCGCATCATCCCAGGCTATCGGCCCACTAGACTGGTCGACGGCAACACTGCCTACTCGAGCGGGAGCAGCATGCGGGTACTGGTCACCGGAGGCGCCGGGTTCATCGGGGTGAACTTCGTCCTGCGAACGGTGGCCACCCGCCCCGACGTCGAACTGACCGTCCTGGACAAGCTCACCTACGCCGCCGACCCCGCATCGCTGGAACCCGTCGCCGACCGCGTGCGCCTGGTCGTCGGGGATATCGCCGACGAGGAGTTGGTCGACGGGCTCGTCGCGCAGTCCGACCTCGTCGTGCACTTCGCCGCCGAATCGCACAACGACAACTCCCTCAACGACCCGTCGCCGTTCGTCGCGACCAACCTCGTCGGCACGTTCACGCTGTTGGAGGCCGTGCGCCGCCACGGCGTGCGCTTCCATCACGTCTCGACCGACGAGGTGTACGGCGACCTCGACCTCGACGACCCGGCCCGGTTCACCGAGTCCACCGCCTACAACCCGTCGAGCCCGTACAGCTCGACCAAGGCCGGTTCGGATCTGCTGGTGCGGGCGTGGGTGCGCTCGTTCGACATCGCCGCGACCATCTCCAATTGTTCCAACAACTACGGGCCGTACCAGCACATCGAGAAGTTCATCCCCCGCCAGATCACCAACGTGCTGACCGGGGTGCGCCCACGGATCTACGGCGACGGGCGCAATGTGCGCGACTGGATCCACGTCGACGACCACAACGACGCGGTGTGGGCGATCATCGACCGCGGTCGCATCGGCGAGACGTACCTGATCGGGGCCGACGGTGAGGCGTCCAACCGAAAGGTCGTGGAGACGATCCTGGAACTGCTCGGCGAGCCGCGCGACGCCTTCGTGTTTGTCTCCGACCGGCCCGGCCACGACCGCCGCTACGCCATCGATTCGACGAAGTTGCGCACCGAACTCGGGTGGCGCCCGCGCTACACCGATTTCGAGAGCGGCCTGTCCGCCACGATCGGCTGGTACCGCGACAACGAATCCTGGTGGCGCGCCCGCAAGGCCGGCGTGGAGGCCGGGTACGCGAAGACCGAGAAGCTCCTCTAGTAGTCGCCGAGTGGCCCGAGGTACGAGCGGCTAGACGCCGAGTTCACGACTGACGATGACCTTCATGATCTCGCTCGACCCTCCGTAGATTCGGCTGACCCGTCCGTCGAGGAGGGCCCGCCCGGGGATCGCCCCCCGCTCCATGCCCGCGGGACCGGCCAGCATGAGGCACCGTTTGGTGAAGCGACCCTGGAGTTCGGTGCAGTAGAGCTAGACCATCGCCGCGTCGGCGGCGGTCAAAATGCCGTCACACAGTTCGGACACCGCCTGATCGACCAGCGTCTGCCCGGCCGCGACTTCGGTAGCGCAGGCGGCGAGTTCGAATTTGTCGTGCTGACCGGCGTTCGTGCCCGCCAGCTGATCGCGGGTGTGCTCGACGATCGCGACGGCGGCCGACTGGGAGTTGACGGCGATGGACAACCGCTCCTGCGCGAGATTGGCAGTCAGGTACTCGAAGCCACGGTTCTCCTCGCCGAGGAGGTTGGCAACTGGGACGCGGAGGTCGGTCAGGGAGAACTCCGCGAGGTCCTGGGCCGCCAACCCCAGCTT
This sequence comes from uncultured Gordonia sp., assembly GCA_964630585.1. Taxonomy (GTDB): domain Bacteria; phylum Actinomycetota; class Actinomycetes; order Mycobacteriales; family Mycobacteriaceae; genus Gordonia. The sequence goes on along the minus strand of CAZVVS010000155.1, from coordinate 4,225 downwards.
CTTGAGCCTTCGTCCGCGAGCGAATCCCGGCCGATCGGTCTCGACGAGCAAGAGGCTGATTCCCCTGCGCCCCGCGGCGGGATCGGTCTTAACGGCCAACACGATGAGGTCTGCCTCGGCACCGTTGGAAATGAACGTCTTGGCACCGTTGACCACGAACGCATCACCGTCGCGGACGGCCCGTGTGGACATCGCCTTCAGGTCCGAACCGGCACCCGGCTCGGAGATGCCCAGCGCGACGACCACCTCGCCGGCGGTCAGACGCGGCAGCCAGCGCTGCTTCTGCTCGGCGGTCGCGTATTCGAGCAGGTACGGCATGACGATGTCGGTGTGGATGCGCAGCCCGCCAAGGGCGAGGAACCGACGCTGAATCTCCTCGGTGACGACCATGCTGTGGGCAAAGGTCGAACCGGGCAGGCCGCCGTACTCCTCGGGAACTCCGATTCCGAGAATGCCGAGTTCGCCGGCACTCTTCCAGAAGGCACGACTCGGCCGGCCCGCGCTCTCCCACTCGGTGTAGACGGGCTCGATCTCCCGGACGACAAAGTCGCGCACGCTTGCGCGGAAGCCGTCGAGTTCGTCGGTCAGGATGGGGCGTTGCATGCCGGTCCTTCCATGGCGGTTCGGATCAGTTCTGGTCGAGGAACTCGCTCAGGGCCCGATCGAGGTCGTCGGGGGTCTCATACATCGGGTAATGGCCGCAGCCCTCGATGCAGACCAGGCGGGAGCCGAGCTGCTGGGCGAGCCAGGCGGCCCCGGAGGCGGAGTGCACCGGATCAGCCGCACCGATCACCTGCAGGACGGGCGCGGTGACCGCGGACAGCAGATCCGTCTGATCGGCGGTGAGCATCGTGGTGTAGCACTCGGCGGCCGCCCAGGACGGCATCTGCAGCGAGATACCCAGCAGAAAGGCCGCGAGGTCCTCGGACGGAGGGGACGCAAACGAGCGGACGATACTGGTCCGGCGGGCCGCGATGCGATTCTCGTGCTCCGCGGCGAGCATGGCGGGAAGCACGGCGTCGGGCGGCGCGCCGAATGGAAAGCTCTCGCTGCGACTGGCCCGCACAGCGTTGGACCCGATCAGGACGAGCCGCTCGACGAGCTCCGGCCGGGTGGCTGCAACTCGGAAGGCCACCTGACCGCCGAAGGACCAGCCGACCATCGCGCATCGCTCTACGCCCAGTTCACCCAACACGTCGAGTACGTCGTCGGCGAGCCGCTCGAAGTCGTAACCGTGCAGCGGCTTGTCCGACGCACCGTGCCCACGCTGATCAATACAGATCACCCGGTGCCTCGGCGCCAGGAGACGGATCTGCCGATCCCAGACGCGGTGGTCGAGCCCGAACCCGGCGATCATCACCACCACGGGACCCTCGCCGAGATCGGTCACATTGATCTCGACACCATCGGTAGTGCGCACCCGACGTGTGGTCACCGCGCAACCTCCGGTCGCCCGACGCCTGCCCTCACGCCGACTCCCTGGAACGGCCACCGCTGACTTCGTCCGGGTCGAGCCCCAGTGCCCCGGCGAGCACGTCGAGGGGCCCGGTCGCGTCGGCACGCAGCTGTAGAAGGTTCGCGTCGGCAAAGGCGGTTGAGATCGGGTATTCGCGCATGTAGCCGTATCCGCCGTGCAGCTGTAGGCCCTGGTCGGCCGCTCGGACGAACATCTCGACGGCGACGTGGGACGCCGCGGCAGCCCCGTCCAGGTCAAGCCCGCCGGATACGAGCCCGGCGACCAGCGACTCAACGGCAGCAGCGGCCACTCGGCGATCGGCCTCGACTCCGGCGAGGACGAGCCGGGTGTTCTCGAAGCTCGCGACGCTGGTGCCGAAGACATGCCGCGCGCGCACGTACTCGAGAGTCCATTCGAGGACCGTCGCCGTCGCACGGACCGCGATCCAGGCGTTCCACAGTCGGTGTTCGGCCAGCAACTGCGCGGCGGCCTCGCCCGCCACTGTCAGACCGGAATCGACCGGCACGCGGTCGAACGACACGGTGGCGCTCCGCGAGCCCGCCAGCGCCACAGCGTCCTCGACGGTCCGCGAGATACCCGGGTGATCGGCCGCGACGAACGCCACCGCTGGCCCCCGATCTCCGGAGTACGCGACCACGAGCAGCCGCGCAGTAGCGCCGTTGACGACGCCGGTCACTGTGCCGCTCAGGAACTGGCCGTCGTCGGTCGTCGCGGTGACGTCGCCGAGCACGACGGTAGCGATCCGGGCGCCCTCCACCAGATCCGGAAGGAGGGCGGCCCGCAGCTGGTCGGGAGCGCATCGCTGGAGAAAGGGTAGAGCGAGACCGGCATGTGCGGCGTAGGACGTGGCCTCGCCGATCCGGCCTTCACCGGCCAGTTCGCTCAGCGCGACGGCGACGAAGCGCGGGTCGTCGATCCCGCCGCCGCCGTACTCCTCGGCAACCTGCATACCCAGCATCCCGTGCGCTCCAGCGGCGACCAGCACGTCACCGCCGTCGAGCGCGGAAAGAACCCCGGCGAAGCTCCGACCGAAGTCCCTGTGTTCGGCGTCGAGTTCCAGCATGGGGCTTACCGTCTCTGGTCGAAGCGTCGACCGAGGAACTCCGAGGCGACTCGGGTGCGCTGGATGTTGGGGGTACCGCCGGCCAGCGCCCAGCCGTGCGCGTCGCGGTGCAGCCGCTCGATCTCGTACTCGGACGAGTACCCGTAGCCGCCATGGACCCCAATAGCCAGGTCTGAGACCTTCTTGGCCATCTCATTGGCGAACAACTTGGCCGTCGATGCCTCCAGTGGCGGGGGGAAGCCGTGGCCCGCGTGAAGCGCCGCCCGGTAGATCAGGAGCCGCGCGGCTTCGACCTGCACCACCATGTCGGCGATAGATGCCTGCACCAGCTGGAAGTCCGCGATCGGCTTGCCGAACTGCTCGCGGGTCAGCACGTAGTCCTTGGACCGGTCCAGTGCCGTCTGCCCCACCGCAAGGGACATGGTCGAGTTGCCGAGACGCTCGATGGAGAAGGCCGAGAACAGCAGTGAGAAGCCACCGGCCGGAACGATCACGTCCTCGACTGGCACCCGCACGTCGCTGAAGTACATGTCGGCCGATCCGATGCCGCGGAAGCCCATGAGCTCTTCCTGCGTGCCGAAGCTCAGGCCCGGTGCGTCCTTGTCGACCATCACCGCGCCGATTCCCTTGGACCCGGGCGTGCCGTCGAACCGCACGTAGACCAGGTACTTCTCGGAGAACCCCGCGCCCGAGCTCCACCGCTTGGCACCGTTGATGACGACCTCATCGCCCTCGATGCGGGCTGACGTGGTCGCATCGGTGGCTGCCGAGCCGGCCCCCGGCTCCGAAATGGCGACCGCGATCGTCGTCTCCCCTGCGGCGACCGCGGGAAGATAACGGGCTTTCTGCTGGTCGGTGGCGAACAAGTCGAGGACACGCGCCGGTCCGGTCGAGGCCTCGAAGACCGGCCAGGCTGCCACTGGGCTGGCCTTGGCCAGTTCCTCGAGCACGATCAGCGCGTCCATGAGCGGTCGTCCGCCCCCGCCGTACTCCTCGGGCAAGGTGAGTGCCAGCAGACCGAGCTCGGCCAGCCCCTTGCGCTCTGCCACCGGCAGGTGGGTGCGGTTCAGGTCCCACTCACGGGCGTGCGGGCGGAACCGGGCGGCGGCGACTTGCGCGGCGAGATCCTTGAGGTCCCGCTGTTCCTCGGTCAGGTCGAAGCCGGTGGCTGTCGGGGGTGTAGTCGCCATTGTTCTCATGCTCCGATCCAGTTGGGTGTGCGCTTGTCGGCGAATGCCCGCGCACCCTCCGCCGCATCGGCGGAGGCGCGGACGGGGTCCGTGTACCGAGCCTGCCGGGCGAAGGCCTCCTCGGCGGACCAATCGGCCGACTCGTGGACTATCCGTTTCGCGGCCCGGACCGCCATCGGCGCATTGGCCGCGATGGTCGTGGCGAGGTCGCGCGCCTCCTCGAGGACCGCCCCGTCGGCGGCCACCCGATTGGCCAGTCCCAGCTCCAGAGCCCGGCGAGCCGTGATCGGCTCTCCGGTGAGGACGAGCTCGAGGGCGACCGCCGACGGGATGCGCTGCGGCAGCCGCAAGACGCCACCGGCCGAGGCCACCAGACCTCGTTTTACCTCGGGAAGTCCGAGCATCGACGATTCGCCTGCGACGATGAGGTCGCAGGCGAGCGCGATCTCCAGACCGCCGCCCAGGGCCTTGCCCTCGACCGCCGCGATCATCGGT
>CAZVVS010000154.1:0-11124 GCA_964630585.1 uncultured Gordonia sp. | reverse complement strand
GGGCTATGCCAACGGACCCTCGGCGTGCGGGATGCCCTGATCACTCCCGTCGAGGACGAGCAGGACCTTTCCGATCGCATCGCCGCTGTCGAGGCGGGCGTGCGCGGCCGCGGCCTCGGCGAGTGGGAAAGTCGAGTCGACGACGGGCTTTACTGTCCCGTCGGCCAGCAGCGGCAGCACCAGGTCGGCGGTGGCGGCAACGACTTCGGCCTTGCCGCCGGGTCCGTCGATGGGCCGCGAGCGCAGCGTCGTACCCGTGACGCTGGCCCGTTTGGCCAGTAGCGCACCGATGTTCAGGGTGCCTTTCGCGCCGCCCTGCATTCCGATGATGACCAGGCGACCACCGGTCTTCAGTGCTGCGACGTTCCCCTCGAGGTAGCGACCGCCGATGATGTCGAGGATGACGTCGGCGCCGCCCGCGGCCTTGACGACGGCGACGAAGTCCTCGTCGTCGTAGTTGACGAGGATGTCGGCTCCGAGTGCGCGGCACGCGTCGAGCTTCTCCTGGGTGCGCGCGGTGACGGCGACGGTTGCGCCGAGGTGCTTGGCGAGCTGGATCGCGTGGGTGCCGATGCCGCTGCTGCCGCCGTGGATGAGCAGCGTCTCCCGGGGTCCAAGGTGTGCGGTTAGAACGAGGTTGGAGACGACGGTGCAGGCGACCTCGGGGATTGCGGCCGCTTCGGTCAGGTCGATTCCGGCGGGCACGGGAAGCACCTGCACGGCGGGGACGGCGACGAATTCCGCATAGCCGCCGCCGGCGAGCAATGCGCAGACACGGTGGCCCACGGCGAAACCGGTGACGGAGGCGCCCACTTGCGCGACGGTGCCCGAGACTTCCAACCCGAGGATGTCGCTGGCACCGGGCGGCGGCGGGTACAACCCGCGGCGCTGCAGGAGGTCGGCGCGATTCACCCCGGCCGCGGCAACGCGGATGAGGATCTCGTCGTCGGCCGGGATGGGGGTCGGGACATCGGCGACGGTGAGTTCACCGTCGTCGCAGGCAATGGCTCGCATGAATCGATGCTGGCACGGATCGCATGAGGATGGGCGCGATGTCGGGGACGGGAAACTCGGTGCCGGTCGGTGTGGGGCGTCCGCTAACCTGAACCATTAGGGAAGCGTGGCAGAGCGGCCGAATGCACTCGCCTTGAAAGCGAGCGTGGGTAAAACCACCGGGGGTTCAAATCCCTCCGCTTCCGCAGTTAAAAGATCAGGTCAGGGGCAGTTTCCGAGGAATTTGGGAGCCGTCCCTTGGCGGTCCCTGACCTGCGTCAGCGGGCGGCGTCGTCCAGGTACGGCCCGACGACCTTGAGGCAGTAGTCCCAGACGGCCTTCTCGTTCGCGGGCGTGTAGTGCTTCTCGCTGACCTTCTCCAGACCCTTGGGGCCGAAGTAGAGATCGGAGCGGCCCTCGATTTCCGGTGAGGTCGCCGCGTAGATCGTCGACTCGGCACCCTTCTCGGCACTCGTGGCAATGAACAGGCCGAAGATCAGGAACAGTGGCCGCAACCAGAGCGGGCGCTGATCTGCCTCACCGAGGCTGGTCTTCGCGGTCCCGGGATGAGTGCAGTTGACGTCGATGTTGTCGATGCCGCGCGCAACCAGGTCCTTGTGCAACGCCCGCATGGCCCAGATCACGTACAGCTTCGAGAGCCCGTAGGCGCGGGTGTACGAGTAGTGGTCCTTCAGCTCGATGTCGTCGATGAACGGCTTGCCGCCCTGCTTGTGCGAGGCCGACGACACGGTGACGATGCGGGCGTGCGGGCTTTTCTCCAGGCTCGGCGCCAGCAGGAGCGAAAGGAGCACCGGTGCAAAGAGATTCACTGTCATGGTCTTCTCGTGCCCTTCGTCGGTCGCCGCCCAGCTGCCGCCGTACTGATTGCCCGCGTTGTTTACCAGCACGTCCAGATGGTCGTACTTGGCGGCGAACTCTTCGGCCATCTGCTTGACCGACGCTAGTGACTCCAGGTCGGCGATGAGGATGTCGCAGTTGCGGTTTCCGGTCTCCTGGATCAGCTGTTTCTGGACCGCGAGCGCCTTGTCCCGGCTGCGGCCGTGGATCACGACGGTGTGCCCGTCGGAAAGAAAGGCTCTCGCATCTTCGATCCCCAGGCCGCTCGTCGCGCCGGTGATCAAAAAGATCTTCTTGTCCATGTGGTTCTCCTTCTCGGTGTCTTGGGCTAAGTCAGATGTGTGGGTCAGGCCAGCTGCGATTCGAGGGTGACTCCGGTCAGTCGCTCGGCCTCGGCCCACAGCCGCGCGGCGACCTCGGGATCCTGGCCGGCCTTAGATATTTTGGCGACTGAAGGTGCCCCGACGAGCCCGAAGCGCGGACCGTAGTAGCCGGCTTGTTCGACGCCGGGCGAGGTTGCGGCCATCACCATGGGAGCGGCACCGGCGGCCGCCGAGTGGCGCGGGGTGATCTTCCAGGCGATCCGCAAAACCAGGATCGGCTTGCCGCCGTACTGGGTGCCGTTGTCGTAGATGCTGGTCGACGCGTTGCCCGGGTGCGCGCCGAGCGAGAGCAGGTTGAGCCCCTTTGCCTCGGTGACCCGCGCCAGCTGGCGGCTGAAGAGCAGGTCAGCGAGCTTGGAGCGGCCGTAGGCGCCGTTTGCCGAGTAGCTCTTCTCCCAGTTCAGGTCGTCGAAGTCGAGCGGTGCCTGATTGCCGCTGGACATGGTGACGACGCGCGGCGCGCGCGCCTGCAGCAGCAGCGGCAGCAGGCGAAGCGTGAGCGCGAAGTGCCCGAGGAAGTTGGTGCCGAACTGCGTCTCGAAGCCGTCGACGGTCTCGTGTCGCTCGGGCAGCATCATGACGCCGGCGTTGTTCAGGAGCAGGTCCAGCGGCCGCCCTTCCTCGATCAGCTGGTCCGCGAACTCTTTGATGCTGTTCAGGTCCGCGAGGTCGACGCGGCGGACCTCAATGTCGGCGTTCGGGGCGGTCTTGAGGATGTCGGCTCGGGCGGCCTCGCCCTTCTCTACGGTGCGGACTGCCATGATCACGCTGGCTCCGGCGGCGGCGAGAGCGCGGGCGGCTTCCTTGCCGGTGCCACTGTTGGATCCGGTGACGACGACGAGCTTGTCGGCTTGGCTTGGAATGGTGGTTGCCACGGGGTTCTCCTTAATAGATCTGGCGGTCTGTTGTATGCGATCCACGTTAATGAACCGCCGGCCTCTTGTCAATAGGTCTGCCGGTCTGTAATATTCTCCCTATGGATTTCCAGCGTGCACGCAGCGATGAACAGCGGGAGATGCGGCGTGATCGCATCCTTGCCGTCACCAGTGAGATGCTCGAGGAGATGCCGGTGGCCAAGGTCAGCCTCAACGAGCTGAGTCGCCGCGTCGGTCTGGCAAAGTCGAATGTGTTGCGGTACTTCGAATCGCGCGAAGCAGTCCTGCTTCAATTGCTCGATGCCGAGCTCCACGAGTGGGCAGCACAGGTTGACGCATTGCTTGTCGAATCGCCCGCGGATCGCCCCGAGCGGATCACCCAGGTCGCCGACGTGGTGGCGAGCTCGATCGCCGAGCGCCCGGTGATGTGCGACCTGATCAGTGCGCAGTCGGCCGTCCTCGAACGCAACATTTCCACCGAGGTGGCAGTGCGGCACAAGTACGCGATCGCTGGCGAGGTCGAGACGATCACGCGGGCAATGGTGCGCGCGCTCCCCGAACTCTCCGACGAGCAGGCGTGGCAAGTGGTCGCCTACACCATCCTGCTCACCGCCGGAGCCTGGCCGCAGTCCCGGCCGGCGCCCGCCATCCAGGCTGCATACGACCTGGAACCGGAACTCGCCGCGGGTCAGCTGGACTTCACCGAAACTCTTCGCGATCTGATTCGCGTCACGATCACCGGGCTACTGGCCTCCGCGTAACCTCGAAAACAGCGCGGACCGGTGCCTCACTCCCCGATGCCGCGAAGCAGCAGTTCGAGGCCGGCCTCATACTCGGACTGAAAGTTGAAGGCGGACAGCTCTTCTGCCGACTCCGCGATGATCGGCACCTCGCTGGCACGCAAAATTTCCTCCCGCCGCTCCAGTGACGAGGCCGTGACCCCCGCGGATAGTTCGCGCAACACCGCACCCACCGCGAAGCTCGTGAACACCCGCACCAACGTGACGCAATCGGCTCGCGAGCGCCCCGTGTCGTCGAGGATGGTCAGCATCGCGGCGGTGACGTTCTGCCCCGAATCGGAGATCGCCTCCCTCGTCAGCGCGATCGACGCGGTGCGCGGATATCGCAGCGCCGCGTTGCGAAACACGGCAGCGAACGCGCGGAGATCGTCGACCCAGGCCCCGCTCCGCACCGGCGGGGCGATCTGCTCGAAGAACACCCCGGTGACACCATCGAGCACGTCATTCTTGTTCTTGACGTGGTTGTAGAGCGACATCACCTCCACATCGACCGCAGCGGCGAGCTTGCGCATGGTGAGCGCTTCGGGGCCGTCCTTCTCGATCAGGTCCACCGCTGCCGAAAGCACCTCGCCGCGCGTCAGCGTGGTCGTGCGCCGCGGCGAACGCCTCGTCGTCACACTTCCCGATTCCCTTGACATACGTACAGTGTAAGTGATGGACTGCATACATACGATGTACGTATCGGATTTGAGAAGCGAGCCTGCTCCATGACCCCCAAAAACGTCCTCATCACCGGCGCCGGTTCTGGCATCGGCCAGGCGGTGACCGAACGCCTGGCCGCGAAGGGCTACCGCGTCTTCGCCGGAGCCATTGACGACGACGAGGCCAAGACCGTCGCCGAGATCGACGGCGACGTGACCCCCCTCGTTTTCGACATCACCGACTCCGCCGCCGTCGAGGGGGCGGTCGCCACCATTCGCGACGCCCTCGGTCCCGACGGCGGCCTCGACGTCATCTTCAACATCGCCGGCATGACCACCAACGGTCCGCTCGCGGACCTGACCACCGAGACCTTCAGCCACGTGCTTGCGGTCAATTTGGTCGGTACCCACACGGTGACCCGCGCCGCGCTTCCTCTGCTGCACCGCGGCAGCCGCGTGATCAACATGAGCTCCTCCAGTGGCACCCGCACCATGCCGTTCACCGGCGCCTACTCGGCCAGCAAGTTCGGCCTCGAAGCGCTCACCAACGCCATGCGCATGGAGTTCGCGCCGCTGGGCATCGACGTCGTGGTGATCGCACCGGCCAACATCAACACCCCGATGGCCGCCAAGATCAAGGAGTTGCTCGCCCAGCCGCCGTCGCTGGCGGTCTACACCGAACCGATGCGGCGCTTCCTCGACGAGACCACCAAGACCTTCGCCAACGGAGTCCCCCTGGCCGAGGTCGCCGACACCATCGTCACCGCCGCCGAGACCGACAAGCCCAAGCGCCGGTACGAGCTGCACAACAACTACTTCCGCGACGCGATCCTCATGCGCCGGCTCCCCGTAGGCGTGCGTGAATTCGCCGTCCGCTCCACGCTCAAGCTCTGAAAGTTACAGGTTCCCCATGGAATTCACTCCCATCGTCACCGGAACAGTCAGCCTCAAGCACGCGTTCCTGTATCCGACGTCCGGCCTCAGGGGTCGCATCAAGCTGCTCCTGCCGGACACGTGGTCCGAGCCCGTGCCGCTCGGCGGCTGGCTCATCGAGCACGACGGCAAGCGCTTCCTGGTCGACACCGGCGAGACCGCCGGAGTCAAAGACCTGCCGTTCTCCCGTTACCACGTGACCGAGGCCGACGAACTGCCACACGCGCTAGCGAAGATCGGTCTCACCGTCGACGACATCGACGAGGTATTCCTCACCCACCTGCACAGCGACCACGTCGATGGCGCCGTTCATGTGAGCTGCCCGGTCCGCACCCATCGTGTCGATTGGGACTTCGCACACTCGCTGCTCGGTAAGGCCATGCAGCGCTTCTCCCGCATGCCCCTGCCCACCGGCGTGAACTTCTCCTTCTACGAGCTCACCGACGGACCGTTCGGGGCCTTCGCCGCCAGTAAGAAGCTCACCGACGACGGCCGGATCCGCGCCGTCGCCACCCCCGGACACACACCCGGCCACGTGAGCGTCCTGGCCATCGACGACGGTGGCAACCACGTCCTCTTCGCCGGTGACGCCACCGACTCGCTCGAACAACTGCACGCGCGGCGCCCCGACGCGATCGGACGCGACCCGAAGACCACCGTCGAGAGCATCGACCGGATCCTCGACCACGGCCGCAAGCACCCGACCGTCTACGTCCCGGCCCACGACCTGGACTCCCCGAACCGTCTGGCCGCCCGCACTCCTCTCTTCCCCGTCCCAGCAGAAAGCGCATAACCATGGGAAACACTCCTACTCCACGACACGACAAGGCCGACGCGATCGTCGTCGGCGCCGGGTTCGGCGGAATGTACGCCCTACACAGACTCCGCGAGCAGGGCCTGTCGGTGATCGGCTTCGACACCGCCCCCGAAGTCGGCGGCACCTGGTACTGGAACCGGTATCCGGGTGCCCGCTGCGACATCCCGAGCGTCCTCTACAGCTACCACTGGTCGCCGGAGATCCGCGCCGAGTGGCAGTGGTCGGAGATGTTTGCCGGCGCCCCGGAGATCCTCGAGTATGCCAAGTTCGTGGCCGACCGCCTCGACTTGCGTCCGCTGATTCGCTTCAACACGCGGATCGCCGAAGCTACCTTCGACGAGGCGACCAATCGCTGGACCGTCCGCACTGATGATGGTGACACTGTGACGGCCAAGTACGCCGTCTTCGCGCTCGGTAATCTCTCGGCGCCAAACCTGCCCGACATCCCCGGCATCGGGAGTTTCACCGGCCGGATCCTGCACACCGCGCGGTGGCCGGAGCAGGACGTCGACTTCACCGGCCTGCGTGTCGGCGTAATCGGAACTGGCTCGTCGGGCGTCCAGGTGATCCCGAAGATCGCCGAGACCGCCGAACAGCTGACCGTCTTCCAGCGCACCCCCGCGTTCACGCTGCCAGCCCGCAATAAGCCGCTCGACGATGAGACGCGCGGCTTCCTGGAGCAGGCGATTCCGTTCCAGGCTGCGCTCGTCGACCGCGGCCGGATTCCCGCCGAGGCCTACGACGCCCCCGTCCCGTCTCGCGAGGAGCAGTTCCACAAGTACGAGGAGCTGTGGAACACCAACGGCGCCATGTTTATTACCGGCGGCTACCCGAATGTGATGGTGAACAAGGAGGTCAACGACACCGTCGCCGACTTCATCCGCGGCAAGATCCGGGAGACGGTCACCGATCCGGTCACCGCCGAAGCCCTATGCCCGGATTACGCGTACGGCGCCAAGCGGGCCACCTTGGGCACCGACTACTACGAGACCTATAACAAGCCGAACGTGAACCTGGTGAATCTGCGCACCGATCCGATAATCGAGGTCACCGCCGACGCAGTGGTCGCCGAGTCGGGTTCCCACCCGATCGACGTCCTGGTGCTGGCCACCGGCTTCGACGCGGTGACCGGTGCGCTCGCCAAGGTCGACATCCGCGGCGTCGGCGGGCGCCGCCTGGCTGAGGCGTGGGCCGACGGACCGAAGACCTATCTCGGGGTGGCCACCGCCGGCTTCCCCAATCTCTTCCTGCCGACCGCCCCCGGCGGCGTCTCGGTGATCGGCAATGTGCTCCTCAACAACGAGCACAACGTCGAATGGATCAGCGACGTGATCGCCCACGCCGAGAGCACCGGAGTGCAGCGGATCGAGGCCGACGGCGACGCCCAGGACGAGTGGATGTCGCACGTCGCCGCGATGGCTTCCGACACGCTCTTCCAGACGGCAGACTCCTGGTACGTGGGGGCCAACATCCCCGGCAAAGCGCGCGGATTCAATTTCTACATCGGCCCCGGCTACATCAGCCGCTGCAACGAGGTCGCGGCAAACGGGTATCTCGGATTTACCCTCGCTTGACGACCTACGCTTTCCTCACAATCCATCCCGCAACGACACGACAAAGGACACTAATCATGCGCATCAACCGCAAAGGTGAGTTCCCCGGCTTCCCCGGCTCGGCCGACAATTTCACCGGCGACGTCACCTTCACCGACGTGTACCTGACCGACAAGCCGGGCCGGATCGTCGGCGGCACCGTTCAATTTGAAGCCGGTGCCCGCACCCACTGGCACAGCCACCCGTTCGGCCAGATCCTCATCGTCACCGAGGGCACCGGCTGGACCCAGTGCGAGGGCGAGGAACGCGTCGAGATTCGCAAGGGCGACATCGTCACCTGCCCGTCGGACGTCCGGCACTGGCATGGCGCGACGTCGACCACCGGCATGACCCACATCGCCGTCGCCGAAGGAATCGACGGTGCCTACGCCGATTGGCAGGAGCCGGTGACCGACGAGCAGTACCTCTCAGGACCGGTCGACCAGTCGCCATCAGTGCCTTGATGGGGCCCGTTTCGCATTATGTTCATTGTGTCGAGGAGTTGGCCGGGTGGCTGAGCCACTGGCGGTCGATCAGGTCGAGGAGCGCCGATCTCGTCGGGTGTGCGTCTTGGGAAGGAAGGGTCTCCTCTCGCGCGGGCTCCAGTGTGCCGAAGCCCCGCTCGGGATGGAGTTGACACAGAGTTGACACATTGACACGAACGCCAGGTCGAAGGCCCATAAACCACCTCTGACGTTTATCGACAGGAAAGTTCTGGACCTGGTGAAACCCTCAATGCACTCGCCTTGAAAGCGAGCAGGTGTAACAGCCTCGCAGGTTCAAATCCTGTCGCTTCCGCTCAGCCTCCTGGCCTGCAATACAGGTCAAGAGTCTTCTGTGGCATCCGTGACGGGTTCGACGGCAGAGCTTGACCCCGAGCGCGCTGGGTGCGGCGTGACACGATTGACCCATGACGAAGCCTTCGAGGATTGCTTGAGCCGCCGATGACCGCAACCTTGGTCGCCAAAGACCTTGCGGGTGGACATGCTCATCGGGTGCTATTCGAGCACCTTGACCTGACCGTCGCCCCCGGCGATGTGATCGGTGTCGTCGGCGCCAACGGCGCAGGTAAGACGACGCTGCTGCGCCTGCTCGCCGGTGATCTCGTGCCGCTGGCCGGCACGGTGTCCCGATCACCATCGGATGCCTTCGTCGGCTGGCTTCCCCAGGAACATCAGCGGGTGCCGGGTGAGACAGTGGGCGAGTACGTCGCCCGCCGCGCCGGGTGCACGGCGGCCCAGGAAGCCATGGATGTGGCCGCCGACCTGCTGGCCGATCCGGACACGTCGGCCGGCACCGGTGACCCCGCCGACGTCTATGCGGCGGCCTTGGACCACTGGCTCGCCACCGGGGCCGCCGACCTGGAGGACAGGCTCCCCGTGGTCCTCGCCGAGTTGGGGTTCGCCACCGACGATCCCGAATCCCTGTTGATGACCGATCTCTCCGGCGGGCAGGCCGCTCGCGTCGGGTTGGCGGCACTGTTGTGCTCGCGGTTCGACGTCGTGCTCCTCGACGAACCCACCAACGATCTCGACCTCGACGGTCTCGCCCGTCTGGAAGAGGTGGTCGCGGGTATGCGCGGCGGAGTCGTGCTCGTCAGTCACGACCGGGAGTTTCTCGCCCGCAGCGTGACGCGCGTGGTGGAACTCGACCTCGCCCAGCACACCAACACCGTCTACGGCGGTGGTTACGAGGCCTACCTGGAGGAACGGGAGGTGGCCCGTCGCCACAAACGCGAGGAGTACGAGGAGTACGCCGAGCGCAAGGCCGACCTGGTCGCCCGGGCCCGCACCCAACGCGAATGGTCGAGCCAGGGTGTCCGCAACGCGATTCGCAAAGCCCCAGACAACGACAAGATCCGCCGCCGCGCGGCTGCCGAATCCAGTGAGAAGCAGGCCCAGAAGGTCCGTCAGATGGAGAGCCGGATCGCGCGCCTGGAGGAGGTCGTCGAACCCCGCAAGGAATGGGTCCTGGAGTTCAGCATCGGGACCGCGCCCAGATCGAGCATCGTCGTCGCCACTGTCAACAACGCCGTCGTTCGACACGGCGACTTCACCCTCGGCCAGGTGTCGCTTCAGGTCAACGCGGGCGACCGAATCGGGATCACCGGCCCCAACGGTGCAGGCAAGACAACCCTGCTTCGACTACTCCTGGGGCAAATCGAACCCGACGAGGGCAGTGCCACGCTCGGGTCGAATGTTGCGATCGGAGAGATCGACCAGGCGCGTGGACAGTTCTCCGGCGCACAGCCGTTGGCCGACCGTTTCGAAGCGCTGGTCCCAGAGATGTCGACGGCCGACGTACGGACCCTGTTGGCGAAGTTCGGTCTGCGTGCCGACCACGTCAACCAGCCGACCGCCGCGTTGTCACCGGGTGAGCGGACGCGTGCCGCTCTCGCACTCCTGCAGGCACGAGGCGTCAACGTGCTCGTCCTCGACGAGCCCACCAATCATCTCGACCTCCCGGCGATTGAACAGCTCGAGTCTGCACTCGACAGCTACGACGGCACGCTGCTGCTGGTGACCCACGACCGGCGCATGCTCGAGAACGTTCGACTCGACCAGACCTGGCGGGTGGAGAGCGGTTCGGTGCTCGTCAGAGGGTGATGCGTTTCTGTTCCCCGACACCGAACATGCCGTCGACGTCAAGCGAGGCGTGCTCGGCGTGGATGGCGCCTTCATACCAGCCGTAGGGGGCGTAGTACTCGGCTAGGGACTTCCTCGGGCCCACGTGCATTGTCGACCGGACCGTCGGCGTGAAAGTGATGTCCACTGCGCCCGTGGCGTCGCGGATGAACCACTTGCCCCAGGGGCCGTCCGGGCGTTCGGCGGTCACCGGGGGGAGGCGATGGAGCTGGTTGCCGATCCAGATCGCGTTCTCGTTGTAGATCGCCGGGTTCAGCACTTGATTGTGGGTGAGGTTGAACCCCTCGACGACGCCGGCCGCAGAGCGACGGATACCGGTGACCCAGTCGTACTTCATCGGCCGCGGGTAGTCGCCGTGGTGGTCGTCGAGGATGAGGTAGCCCCGGCCTTCGGCAAAGCCGACCGGTTCACCGGCCGTCGTCAGGGAGCCCGTCATCGGCATCATCACCTTGTGCGAATACAGGGCGCGCCCTCGGCTGAACGGATGCACCACCACCAGGTGCGCCGCGTCGTCGGGCCTGCAGTGACCGACCACATGCAGATCCATCGACCCCGTCTCGCCGCGGCCGGTGTGGTGCGCGTCGACG
>CAZVVS010000153.1:0-11193 GCA_964630585.1 uncultured Gordonia sp. | reverse complement strand
CGAAGCCCAGGAGGTCGCTGACCAGATCGCCTTCGGCCGCTGAGCCGAACTTTCGTTTGACCGAACGTCCGTACATCTGATATGTTGGGAGGATCATGACCCGCTCCAAGGCGACTACCCTGCGCGACGCAGTCATCGAAGCGGCCAGTGACGCCGCCGACGCGATCGACGCGATGCACATGCGGGGCGACGATGGCTGCGACCGGCTGTTCGCGCTGATCGACGCGCTCGACGCCTACCACTCACACCTCGGCGACATCGAAACCAAGCGTGCGGCCTTCTCCGGGCGCGACACGTCCGAAGCTGCCGCTGGCGGGATCATCCCGACGGTCGGGTCCGTCCGTCGACGTGCGCTCGACACCATCCGGCTCTACGGCGGCGGGCTGCGAGGGCTCACCTGCCAGGAGACGGAGGCCAGGTTGAAGATGTCGCACGAGACGGTGTCGTCGGCGCTCAACTGGCTGATCGGACACGGCTGGCTGGAGGACTCTGGTTATCGCCGGCCGACCAGGGCGAAGCGGCCGGCGATCGTGTGGACGATCACCTCGGCGGCGATGGCGCGGATGAACTCCCCCGAATGGATCGAACGGAAAGAGAGTATGGCATGACGACGAAAACGGACCCACCCGCCGAGGCCGCCCACCCGAAGGATGTGGTGGAGGCCCTCGCGATGGTGATGAGCGAACTCGGCGGGATCGAGAAGTTGACACCGGCCGAACGGAAACGGCGGGGGCTCGGCGGCGGAGACAGCAGCGGGACGGTGTCGTACGCGTACCGCGGGATCGACCAGATCGCAGCGGCGGTGCAGCCGTTGTTCGCCAAGTACGGGATCGTGATGGTGCCGGACGTCCGCTCGGTGGAGACGACCCAGGTCGAGGTCGGCATGAAGCCGTGGCTGTCAACGATGGTGGTGTGCGACTGGACGATCTCCGGGCCCAACGGCACCAGCCTGAGCGGGGCCACGATCGGCGAGGGGCGCGACAACTCGGACAAGTCGGCGAACAAGGCGATGACGTCGGCGTTCAAGAACATGCTGCTCAAGACGTTGTGCATCGGCGACCCCGATGACGACGGCGACAGCGTGCGCCACGAGACCGACGCCCATCACGAACCGGATCCGATCGTGGTGCTGTTCGACCGAGTGAAAGACGCGAAGGGCACCCCGTACGAGACGGTGCTCGGCCAGGCGGCGGCCGAGAACAACAAGAAGCTGACCGCGAAGGCGCTCGCCGAGGACCCGCACTGGGCCGAGATCGTCAAGGCGATCCTCGACGACGAACTCATCGGAGCAACCCAACAGGAAGGACAGCCCAATGGCTGACAGCCAGGTAACGATCGTCGGGAACTTGACCCGACCGCCCGATCTTCGATTCACCACCTCCGGGCGGGCGCAAGCCAGCTTCGGGGTGGCGGTGTCGCGCAGGTGGCAGCAGAACAACGAATGGCAGGAGCAGACGTCGTTCTTCAACGTCACCTGCTGGGCGCAGTTGGCCGAGAACGCCGTCGCCACCCTGGACAAGGGGCATCGGGTGATCGTCACCGGTCGTCTCGAGCAGCGCTCGTACGACGACAAGGAAGGCCAGAAGCGCAGCGTGGTGGAGATCGTCGCCGACGAGATCGGCCCGTCGCTGCGCTGGGCTCGGGCCGAGATCGAACGCATCGAACGGGGCAGCGATCCGGGCGGCCGGTCGGACGGCGGTCGCAGCACGTCGAGCGCGCCGGCGTACAGCGACGAGGAGCCGTTCTGATGAGCACGCAGAACGAACTTCTCGCGCTCGGGTTCCTGTCCGGCGTCCTGCTGGAACGCGGGCTGAGGCCCAGCACGGTCGGCACCCCGACCGAATCCGCGCCCTACCTCCGTGTCGACCTGCCGATCGGTGGCTGCGTGCGGATCACCGTTGCGCGCGACGAGGAGCCGTTCTGATGCCGGCATCGGACCTGCCGTCGATCATCACGGGGATGGAGGTCGGGACGCTGTCGATGTTCTGGCTGCGACGAACCATGAGGAAGGGAAGGAACAGATGAGCAAGCGCATTCCGAAGTTCGATGGGTCAATCAACGGTCGCCGTTTCCGCGTGTATGCCACCCGCAGTGGGTACGAGGTGATCGCCGACGACGGCGACATCGACGACCCCGACGCCGAGGTGATGGTCTACCCGAAGTTCGGCGGGCCGGAAATGTGGGCGCACCAGGGCGCCCTCGATCTGCGACCCAAAGAGGGAGAAGGAACCGATGAGTGAGCATGTGGTGACCGCGGCCGATCTGGATGCGGTGCAGGATGTGGTCATGTGGCTCGCCGATCGGGCCGACGAGGTCGACCTGGAGACGGCGATCCTGATGTCCGGCCGGCTGACAGAACTCGCTGACGCGATCGGCAAGACGAAGGCGATGCTCGACGCCCGGGCGTTGAAGCTGCTCGACGGGCAGCCCGCCAAGATCGACGACAAGGTCTACATGGCGAAGGACGTCGGGAAGTGGCGGCCGAACCAGGCGAAGATCCGCCGGTTGATCGGGATCCGGTCGGCGTGCGACGACAACGGGGAGCTGCTCACCCCGCAGGACGCCGCCAAGAAGGCGGTCGACATCGCGTACGACTTGTTCGTGTCGCCGTCACAGATGCCGAAGCAGGGAGCGATGAAGAAGTTGGGGATCGAAGCGAAAGAGGTGGCGACGTGGGAGACGACCGGCACGAAGCTGGAAGTGATCGCGACCGAAGGCCAGGGGCCGGGATGAGCACCACCGTCGTGAAGTGGCAGGACCCGCCAGTAGGGCGGAAGCGGCACGCTCCTGACGGGTGGGCGGCGATCGTCGCCGAACTCGACGCCCGGCCGGGTGAGTGGGCTCTCGTCTCGGAGGGGACCACCACCTGCCAGCACTCCTACCTCAAGACGAAGTACGGGCTCGAGACGCGCTCCGTGTCCAAGGTTGTCGATGGGGTCCGCCTGTACGACCTGTACGCCCGTCGGGTGGTGGCCGAGTGATCATCGACCCGGACAGTCTGCTGTCGTCGAGGCTGTGGGCTCCATCGTTCGGCTACGAGCCGGTTGGCCCGTTCGCCGTTGTCGTCGACCACGCTCCCGGGTTCGGGTTCCGTGGAGTGTTCGTCGACGACGACCTGGCCGAAGTGTTGCGGTGCGGGATCACCGAGCTGAACCCGTTGGCCCCGGCCGGCTACGCGCTGGCGTGTGTCGATGCGGGCGGGTACACCTTGTTCCTCGCCGCTGTCGCCGATGGCCGGTGCGAGGAACGCGGGGTGGCTGCGGCGATCGCTGCGGTCGAAGACCTGTACGTCCACACCCCGTTCTGGGCGACGTACACCGAGGCGTTCAGCCGCGTTCTGTGGCCCGAGGAGGACCGATGACATCGAAGAAGCGAGCGCCGGGGGCGCCGAAGAAGAAGGTCGGCCGCCCTCCGTCGACGAAGCTGACGAAGAAGAAGGCGCCGAAGTCGACGGCGCCGGCCGCCGGCCACTATCACATCACGATCGGCTCCCCAAACGAGCCCGGTCCTGTTCGCACGTTCGTGCGTGAAGCGAAGGCGCGGGAGAAGATGAACGCCGCGCTCGACGAATGGGCGCCGTGGTGCGAGCGCTACAACACGGCAGGACTGAAAGCGATCGACGAGGCCCGTGACGCGCTCGGGGTTGCGTTCACCCACGACAAGCGGATCCTCGACGTCTGTTTCGACGAGCACTACAACGCAACGATCCGGTTCACGATGTGGACCACCGAACCGAAGGGGTGAGCATGGCTTTGAGAGACATCGACGTCGACCAGTATCGACAGGTGGAGGTGTGGCGCGGCCGGCGTCTACTACTCGAAGGCGCCGACGGCAGCGTGCTGCTGATGAAGTTGCCGGGTGGGGCGATGTCCCGCAGCGCAGGGGTGAAGGATCACGTCGCTGCGTCGTTCGGGAGCGTGTCGGCGACGTCCGTCCGCCTGACGGGCTCTGCCCGCAAGGGGCGGCTCGCGGCGATCGTTCACGCGATCATCGAGATGGAACGGCCGAAGGAAGCGAGGAAGCTGTGAGTGACAGCAGCGAGACGCAGGCGATCTGTGGCGCCCGGGCATCCGAATGTCGCTGCGGTCTCCCCCCGGGGCACGAGGGCCCGCACGTCTGCGCCGACACGGCGCGATGCAGCGGCTCGTGGACCGGGACGTTCGACAGGGACGACTTCAATGACGGCCAGAGCGTGCTCACATTCGCCGAGCGGCCGATGGCGCCGGCCGGCTGGGAGTACGACGCCACCGAGATCCTCGCCCGCATGACGGCCGGCCCCCTCGGTTTCATTGACGGCTTGTCGCGGCTCGGCCTACTCGACTCCAGCGGGGTCGAGTTGTGACCGTCCCCGCCTGCCACGCCTGGCCGTCGAACGCCGAACTGATCGTCGACGTCGCCTCCCTCTACTACCGCTACGGCGACCTGGTGATCGACCTCACCTACGGGGAGGGGGTGTGGTGGAAGAAGTTCCGCCCCGTCGACCTGACGATCAACCTGCATCCGAACACCCCGGACGACAAGATGCCCGATGCCCCGTGGGCCAGCGCGATCGCACGGATGGACTACCGGTGGCTCGACGACAGCATGGGCGGCCAGTTCGACGTCGTCGCCTACGACCCACCGTACGTCTGTGCCTCTCTCGACACGGAGATCCTCACGAAGCGGGGGTGGCTGACATGGGATGGGGTCCAGGTGGGGGATGAGGCATACGCCCTGGACCCGGAGACAGGCGAGGGTACCTGGGCGCACATCTCGGACGTCCATCTCCTCCCGGTCACCTCGCGCCGCCTCCGCGAGATGGAGGGGCAATCTCACTCGTCCTGCACCACACTCGACCATCGTTGGGTGGTGCTCGACGCGAAGGGTCGGCGCCATTGGCGCACCTCGGAATCGTTCAGGGTCGACGACCTCGTCCCCTGTGCCGCCCCCTCGCGTGACCTTCCCATCACCCCTTCATTGTCCGACGAACTCGTGGAACTGTTGGCCTGGTGGTGGGCTGAGGGCAACGTCGATCACGGCGGGCGTGCGGGAGCGAATGGGGCGGGGGGGTACGGGACGATCACGCAGTCACATGCGGTCAATCCGGGCAACTGCGCCCGCATCGAGGCGGCGCTCGGCTCGGTCTTCGGCCCAGCAACTCCCGAGTTTCCTCGGGTCGGCAAGACGACGGACGGCGTACCTCGGTGGCGGACCAGCAGGGGCGACAGGATCACGAAGTTCGTGATCTCGGCCGATGCGGGTCGCCTGCTGAACACCTTCATGCCTGACATGGTCCCGACCTGGGGCACGTTGTTCCGGTTCCTGACCGTGACCCAGCTCGAGGCATGGGTCTTGACGACCATGAAGGCGGAGGGCTCCTCGCGGGGTCTGTCTCAGCGGTCCGTCGCGATGGCCGAGTCCTTCGCGTTGGCGTGCGCCTTGCTCGGCCGACGGGTTTCGATCCGACGGAACGACGCCGGCATGACTCATGTTGAGGTGATGACGAGCCGGGGCTTCAAGCCTTCCCGGCAGGCGAGCAACGCCATCGTCGAGCGAGACTGCGCCGTCTGGTGTGTCACCACGTCGACCGGCACCTGGATGGCGCGCCGCAAGGGCTCCACCTACTTCACTGGCAACTGTGTCGGCGGCCGAACCACCACCACCATCCCCGACATGCACGACCGGTTCGGGCTCACGAACGCCGCCCGCACCCCGCAGGCGTTGCACGCCGACAACACGGCCGGGCTCGCCGAAGCGACCCGGATCTGCAAGCCGGGCGGCTACCTGTGGGTGAAGTGCATGCCGTACATTTCGTCGGCGAAACGGCAGGAGGCCGACTGGTGGGCCCGCGACGAAGCCCTCGAACTCGGCCTGATCGTCGAAGACCAGTTCATCCACGCCGGCGACTTCCGGCCACAGCCGTCGCACAACGTTGACGGCACCCCACGCCGTCAGGTTCACGCCCGTAACAACTACTCGTGCCTGTGGATCTTCCGCAAGCCCGGCCGACGTTCGAGGAGGACATGATGACCAACAGCGCAGACCGGGTGACCCTCGCGGCGATCGCCGAGCACATCGACGCGAACGGGTATCCACCGTCACGGCTGGAACTCGCCCGCCTGCTCGGCCGATCCGCCCGGTCGACCGGCCAGTACGCCATCAACCGGCTCGAATCACAGGGGCTGATCCAGGTTGACCGCCGGTCGGCCCGCAGTCTGCGGATCACCGACGCCGGCATGAAAGCACTCACCGAGGAGATGTGACGCATGAACGATCAGACGATGACGACCTACGTCCGCGCTGACGGCGAGATGTGGGGTGGCGAGTACTCGTTCATCACCGACGACGAGCCGATCGACGACTGGACCGCTGATGAGGATGATCCGGTCGAGGTCGTGCGCGAAGTGTGGCGGCTCGAATCACGCGCCCGCCGCACCTACGGCTGGCCGGGTCTTTGCCCGACGTGCGGTGGCGACGGCGTGCTCCTCGAAGGCGACGGCGACTACGAGGGCGCCGGCGTCCATGAAGTGCCCTGCGAAGCCTGTGGCTGCACCTGCACCGCCCCCGAGTTCAGCGAGGAGTGGACCGAGGAGTTCGCAGCCGTGAGCGCGCCGACGCTGCGGGTGCTGACCGAACTGGCTGAGCGCATGGAGGTTGAGGACGAGCGGCTCCGCTCCGCATCGGAACACCTCAACTGGGGCTCCAACGCCTACTACCAACTGGAACACCAGGCCGAGGGCATTCGACTTGCACTGTCCTACGTCTGTGAGGCCATCGAACAGGAGCGTGCCCGATGAGCGTCGAGGAGACTTACGTCGTTGTCGTGCGCAAGGCGCGTGAGGGCGACCTCGTGCTGGAAGTGGACGGCAAGGAGGGCGCACAGGTGTGCGTTGCACGCAACGACCACTCGTTCTACTCCATCGTCATCGTGGAGCGTGTCGCGTGATCGTCCTGAGCGCTCCCACCTTCAATGACGGCCAGAGCGTGCTCACATTCGCCGAGCGGCCGATGGTGCCGTGTTACGACTTGCGCTGCGCCAACTGCGGCGAATCAGCCTTGCGTGCGAGCGGGTTCTGCATCGACCACCAGCCTCTTCCGCTCTATCGCAAGCCCCTCACCGCTGGCACCCGTGTCGCCATCGCCAGGCCGTGTGGTTGTTGGTGGCCGTCGGACGGCACCGCATGGAAGGGTTGCGGCCATTGCAAGGGCCTCGGCGCTCTGATCGTGGCGAGCGGAGTGGTGGAGGACGTGGTGCAGGTCAAGCACCTCACCCAGCCCCGTCAGAGGCCCTGCCTCGTGTTGAGCAGCACTGGGGCCTATCTGCACGCCACTGATCGCCTGAACTCCAAGGGTGTCCCACTGAGCGCCATTGCGCCCGGTAAGCCCGACTGGTGGGCCGTCGTTCTCACCGACGTTGCTCCAACCGTCGGGCGTTGCCCTGCGTGCTGGGGGCGGATGCTCCACGACTTCAATTGCGATGCCCCCAATGGTCCGATCCCCGTGGCCTGCACGGGCGACGTGACAGAGGTGGAACCGTGAGCGGCGACACTTCACGTTCCCGCAAGGAGGCCAAGGCGTCGCTCGCCCGCATGGCTGCGGATGCAGCCGAACTCGAGGGGTGGACGATCGTTCACCGCTACCAGGAGGCGGTGTATGTGGCCGACACCAACGGCGACCAGTTCTGCATTGAGGTTCGGGGCGTGCGCTCCCGACGCGACGAGGTGACGGAGGTGGGGCTGTGAGGGTCGTATCCATCACGGCGACCAACGCGGTCGTTGAGTTGTCGTTCGACGCCGTTGAGTTCATCGGCATAGAAACGGCCAGTGACGGCTTCGGCCGGGACTGGTGGAAACACGTGTGGGAACCGATGTGCCGCAAGCGCGAACCCGAACCGGAGGAGGAGCTGTGACCCTGTACGACGAACTGGGTGAGATCGTCACCGAAAAGATGCGCCGCAGCACCGGCCACGAGTGGGGCGTCGGCCCGACGATGGATGCTCTCATGGCCTCGGAACAGATGCAGGCGTTGCGCAAGCTGGTGGGGGCGGTCGCCGACTTCGGCATGCACGTCATCGACGAGGAGGCCCTGATGACGGCGTACTACGACCTGCCCGAGTCGATCCACGAATGGGGCGCACCATGAGCGCCAGGTCGAAACTCAGCGAACTCGCCATGATGTCACGCGACCCTGATGTCGCGGTGACCGTCCGAGTCTTCCTCAACGACGCGGGCGCCGGCTCCCTCGCCGACCTCTACCAGAACCATCGCGACGAGTTCGACCTGCTCTACGAGACAGCCGTCGACCTCGTCGACCAGCTACCCGACACGCACCTAGGAGAACCATGAGAATCACCGACCAGCTCGCCGAAGACCTCGAGAACGTCCTCGCCACCACAGCCTTGACGCTCGGACTGCACGAACCCGACTACGAGGTGAGCCTGTTCCCGATGCCGACCCCGGACGGGGCGTTGATGATGGCGCTGCTCGTGTTCTCGGCTCCGAACCCGCTACTCGGCCAGTCGCCGATCGTTGTCACCAACTCGGTGCCGTTCGACGTCCTGTGGAAGAACGAGGCCAACCTCGTGGCGAACGTGGCAGCGGCGATGAAGGCCCTCGAGAACCATCGCCTCAACATCGTTCACGGTGGGGTCGGGCCCGGATGATCATCGCGCTCGGCAAAGCCCAGGCCCGGGCCGTCGAACGGGCCGTGGACAACCTCGGGCTCGGGGCGTTCTTCATCGAAGGCCCGCCCATTGAGCGGAACCTGATCGCCAAGACGTACGAGGCCCCGTACGTCGGGTGGGAGCGCGTGAAGAACGAGCTGCTGCCGCAGGCGTTGACGATCACCGGCGGCCGGCGGGCCGGGTCGCCTGCCGCACTGCGAGGCGCGATCCAGAAGATCGGGTCCGCTCAGGCGGCCGTCGTGCGGCATCCGGCGATGCGTGGGCTGTCGATGCTCGGCCACCAGGGCGGGTGGTTCCCGGCGTTCAGGACCGCCGCGGGATGGTCGCCGATGCCTCAGCCGGGCTCGGTGTTCGCGGTGCTCGGCCCGGTGTGGACGACCATCTGGACGGAGAAGCAGCGGTTGACGGTGTGGACCACGGAAGGCAACTGGCCTCGCGGGCATTGGCTGTCAACCGAAGCGCCCCATCTGGCCGCCGCCGAATGAGGCGAGCATCGCCGACCCGAGATCCTCGGGGTCTTCGCCGGGGATCCACAGCGAGGTGACCCCTTCGCCGAGCAGATCGAGGGTGGCGTAGGCACCGGTATCGATCTGGTCGTCGTGTCGCGGCCGGCGGCCGTCGCCCATCATCTTCGCGTGCTCGGTCTTCCATTCTTCGCACAGCTTCTCGTCGGCTTCGGGAAGATGCACGCGGCCGACGCGCTGCATCGCCGAGTAGGGGGTGGCACGAACCTCTTTCGACCCGTCGATCTTGGCGGGGGCGACGTTGTATCCGGCGAGCAGCGTCTTGTAGACCTCGACGAGCGCCTTGCCGGCGCCGGCCTTCTCCTGTTCGATGAGGATCTTCACCTCGAACCCGTCAGCGGCGGCGGTCGCCTTGACGAGTTCCTGCACCTTGTCGGGCCCGAGTTGCTCCCGTTCGCGGGCGAGAAGATAGAGGTCGCCGTCGGCGCCGAGCGCGAACTTGGAGCCGACCGTCCAGTCGCCGCCCCCCTCGGTGGAGGCCAGGTCCCACACGCGGACGGTGCGGACAAGGTTGGGGAGGTTCGTGTCGTTCCAGTAGCGCCACATCGGCTTCGGGAACATGCCGCCGGCACGGACGGACGGGTCCTGCTGGTAGAGGGCCGAGAACACGTAGGGGTCGATCGACGCGCGGCGCTGTTCGTAGAACCGTTGCGAGTAGCGACCGTGCAGACCTTCGCCGGCACGGCGGCCGAGGAAGTCGCGCCACTCCTCGAGCGCCTCGCCCTCAAGGTCCTCGGGGGGGCTGGCGAGTGCCGGGATGGAGATGACCTCCCACTTGTCGCCCGCGTACCCGGCCTTGTCCATCCGTTCGATCAGCCGACCCGACAGGTCATCCTCGGCGAACCGGGTGGCGGTCACCACCACGGTCGTGCCGGGGACCACCGACCCGTCCTCTTCGTCGATGCTGCCCTCTTGGAAGCGGGAGGAGATCGCGCCGTCGTACTGTTCGAGGTGCTTACGCTTCTTCGTCGACGACGATGCGTCTTCCATCGTGGAGATCACGTCGTCGATCACGATCAGGTTGCCCGGTCGGCCGGTGATCTGGCCGTCGATACCGACCGAGACCATGCCGCCGATGTCGCCCGTGGTCTTCCAGTTGCCGCCAGCGGCCTGCGACTTCGACATGCCGACACCGAACAGTTCGCGCCCGTATCGGGTCAGCAGGTTGCGACACTTCACACCCCAGGACTCGGCGTACTCCTGCGCGTACGCGATGAAGAACACCTGATGGTGCGGGTACATGCCGAGATACCACGACGGCAGCAGTAGACCGGAGAAGGTGGTCTTCCCTGACTGTGGGGGGACGTTGAGGATGATGAACCGGGGCTCAGGGTCGGTGACCGCTTCGAGCACCCTGGACTCGACGTACGACACCCACGGGTACACCCGGTAGCGGGAACCGAGGAAGTCCTTGCCGATCGTCTGGCCGAGCCGGGATGGGGTGCCCATCTTCTCGATCAGGCCGACCGTCGTGTCAGCCGCTTTCGGGTCGCGCACCTTCCACCACCTCGGCATCGACGATCGGGTGATGTGGTTCGATCGCTGCTGGCTGCAACGCGGCCGGGCCCTGCTCGCGCAGCAGCTCGAGAACCGCCTGCTTCGCCGAGGCGACGACCCCGAGGTTGACGGTGAGTTCGCTGCGCACCTCGATGCGCTTCGTGTCCTTCCACACGTCCGGCCGGCGGTTGTAGAGCCACATCTGGATCGCCGACATGTTGCCGTTGCGGGCCAGCCGAAACAAAGCCTCTTCGATCGTCCCGTCGGCCTGGCTACGGGCGACGTCGACAACTTCGGCGAACTGGTCGTCCTGCATTTCGCGGCGCAACCGGTACGGGGTCCAGCCGACCGTGAGGGCAGCGTTCAACTCGGATACCCCGTCGGCGATGAGCGCGCAGAACTCTTCGCGGTCGCCGATGGCTTTCACCATGGCGTCGTCGTCGTCGGGCTCAGGCATCAGGCCGGATCCACGTACTTCCAAGGGATGAACGACCCGGCGGCAGCGGCCGG
>CAZVVS010000152.1:0-11230 GCA_964630585.1 uncultured Gordonia sp. | reverse complement strand
GTCGAGGATCGGATCGACCAGGGCGGTGCCGCGCCACATCGTGATGCCGCTCCAGATCGGTCCCGGATCGGCGGGATAGAGGATCTTGCGGGCGGTCGAGTTGATGCCGTCGGCGCCGACGATGAGATCGGCGGTGATCTCGGAGCGTTCCCCGGTCGGCAACTCGAAGACCGCAGTGGCGCCGTGTAGGTCGACAAGGCGGTGGCCGAGGCGGATCGGTTCGGCCAGCCGCTCGTCGACGAGGCGTGCTAGCTCGACCTGCAGCTTGCCGCGGTGGACGGATAGCTGAGGCCAGTCGTACCCGGCGGCGGTGCCGCGCGGCTCGGCCCAGATCTCCTGCCCGAACCGGTTGTAGTAGGCCAGGGTCGTCGGCTCGACGCCCAGAGCCACGATGTGCTCGGCGACGCCGAGCTCGGTCAACTCGCGCACCGCGTGCGGCAGAAGGTTGATGCCGACGCCGAGTCCACGGATCTCGTCGGCGCGCTCGACGACGATGACGTCGTCGAAACCGGCGCGCTCAAGGCTCAGCGCCGTGATCAATCCGCCGATTCCGGCGCCCACGATGAGGATCTTCACTGACGCAGACCTTAGTTCGGCAGCGGAACCATTGGGGGTGGTTTCATCGGTCGCCTCCTGATGGGCGAATCGGCGGTTCTGGACAGAACGGTCGGCGCGACGGGCGATACTCAGAAACATCTGACCCCCGACGAAGAGGAGCGAGATCCAATGAGTTCGGCGTTGACGCGGTTCCGGAATCGCGCAGTGATGGCAACCCTCGTATTGGCCGGTGCGGCAACGCTTTTCGGCAGCGCGAGTGCAGGCGCGTGGGTGACCTACAACGATCACGCGAGTTCTGGCCAGCTGGGCCCGCAGGCGGTGAAGGTGACGTTCACCAACCCCTTCGGCCAGGCGATCGTCTGCGACTACGCGGTGTACAGCGCCGACCAGCTCGATCTGTTGAAGCGCGCCGCGAACCTGCTGAACCAGTCGGCCGCCGACCAGAACAAGGGCAACCCGTTTGCTGCGGCCCGGCGCGATCAGGCCAATGCCGTCATCCAGCAGGCCGGTCAGCCCCTCAAGCCGTACACCATTCAGGGCTACCGGGTGCCGGCCTATCAGACGGTCTCGCGGTCGTGGACTCCGAAGAACCGTCAGCCCGCCTACGCGGTCCTCACCCGCTGCAACGAGCAGGCCCCGACCTCGCGTCGGGCCGAGATGAAGCCCGGTCTCACCGACAGTGACTACAACGCCTTCGGCGTCGGCGCGCAGAACATGAATCCCTGGGGCAGTTAGGTCAGAACTTTGGCCGGACGAGCTTGTCTGAGACCGGCATGGCCATCGACATGATGTCGTCGGCCGAGTAGTTGCGGCCGGGGTGCTCGGCGGCCAGGTGGGCCTGCACCTCGTCGACGAAGACGTCGTTGAACGCGGTGACGTTGGTGCCACACGGGCAGATGAGTTGGTAGGCCATGGCTGCTCCTCGGGTCTGGTGCTTTCAGGTTAGCCCCGCGCGTCAGCGGGGTATCGCGTGCAGTTGTGTTCGCGTCGCGATAGTCATGAGGTCAGTGAGCGCGCCGAGCAGTGGTGACCCGATCTTCCACGACTGCCAATAGAGGGCGACGTCGACGGGCGGCCCGGGCAGTTCGACGACGCGGCCGGCGTCCAGCGCGGGGGCGGCGTGCGCCTGGGGGAGCACACCCCACCCGATGCCGAGTTCGACGGCGCGCGCGAACTCCGTGGACGCGGGGATGTAGACGACTGGCGGGTCCGGACGGGTCGACGACGATGTGGTGGCGCGGCTGGCGAACGCGGCGAGTGCGCGTTGCTGGAGATGGTCGTCGTGGTCGAAGTTGAGGACGGGGGCGCGGCGCAGGGCGTCGACGGTGAGACCGTCGGGGAACCAGTCGTCGATGAATTCTCGTGTCGCGCAAGGGATGTAGCGCATCAAACCGAGCGGGATCACCGTCGTGCCGCGGATGGCGTCGGGGGCCGATGTGATGGCCCCTAGGACGTCGCCGGAGCGCAGGAGTGCGCTGTTGCGGGACTCGTCGTCGCGCAGCACTTCGACGGCGACGGGGTGGCTGCGGTGGAAGTCGGCGAGGACCGGCAGGAGCCAGGTGGCCAGCGAGTCAGCGTTTGCGGCGATAGGCAGGTGGATGCGCGGGCGGTCGGTCAGCGGGGTCTCGTCGTCGTCGGGGGTGCCGCGCAGTTCGATGCCGGCCTCGGCGGTGAGCAGGTCCCACTGCTTGGCCAGGCGCGCGAGGACCTCGCCGTCGGCGGTGGCGGTGACCGGTTTGGTGCGTCGGAGCAGGATGCGGCCGGTCGACGTCTCGAGGGCCTTGATGCGCTGGCTGACCGCCGACGGTGTGATGTGCAGGACGGCCGCGGCGGCGTCGAAGGTGCCCTCACGCAGAACGGTCGCGAGGGTGACGAGATTGTCCTGGTTGAGCTCCACCTACCAAGGGTAAACACAGCTAATGATTAGTAAGAAACATTCGCTGTACTGAGGATGATTGCGCTTCTAGCGTGATGGGCATGTCGTCGTTGAATCCGTTCCTGTTGCCCGCGTTGGCCGGTCTGCTGACCGGAGCCGGGCTGATCATCGCGATCGGCCCGCAGAACGTGTTCGTGCTGCGCCAAGGGGTGCGCCGCGAGCACGTGGGGGCGGTGGTGGCGGTGTGCGCGGTGTCCGACGTGGTGCTGATCGTCGCCGGCATCGTCGGGCTCGGTGCCCTCGTCGCGGCGCGGCCGGGCTTCGTCACCGTCGCGACGGTGGCCGGTGGTTGCTACTTGATCGTGCTCGGGTTGATGGCGGCCCGGCGCGCGGTGCGACCGTCGGGCGCGTTGGTCGCGGGTCCCGGCGAGGCGCTGGCGCCCAGCCGGTGGGCGGCCATCGGCACGGCCGCCGCCCTGACGTGGCTGAACCCGCACGTGTACCTGGACACGGTGGTGACGATGGGGGCGATCGCCAACGGCCACGGCAGCGGCAAGTGGGCCTTCGCCGTCGGCGCGTGCGTGGCGAGTCTGCTGTGGTTCTCCGCGCTGGGCGGTGGCGCGACGAAGCTGAGCGGCGTGTTCGCGTCGGTGCGCGCGTGGCGGATTCTCGACGGGATCGTCGCGGTGGTCATGCTCGGCATGGGCGTCGGGTTGATCGTCTCGGCGTGAGCCGGCGCGCCCCCGCTCAGGGCAACGGCCGCGACGACCCGACGGTCAGATAGCTGGGTCGCCGGGGGTCGAGCTGGATGTGCTGCGGCCGCAGTCCCGAGTCGTTGAGCAGCGGGCGCAGGGGCAGACCCTTGGACAGGTTCATCGCGTAGACGTCGATACGCAGGCGATGTCCCGGGCGCAGGAGCAGGTCGGTGCCGAGAAGCCCGATGTCGACGGTGATCGCGCGGCCCGGCACAATCTGCTTGCGCTTGGCCAGCGAGAGCCAGGTGTACGGGTCGACGACATCGCCGTTCGGCGCGAACACCGAACGGGCCGGGTCGTAGGCGGTGAGCGAGGCCACCACCTGGCCCGACGTCAGCTGCGTCGAAACCCCGTTGGGCGCAACGTCGTTCAGCGTTGCCACCCAGTAGCCGTCCCTGGCGTCGAGGACGGTGTTGAGGTGCAGGTTGGTGGGGCCGCTGATCACCGTCGGCGTCCGGACGGGTGCCGAGGTGAAGGTGAGCGCGTTGGTCTCGGCGATCCGCGAATCCTCCGTGCAGGCGGGGAAGACAACGAGCATCCCGACGGCAGGCTGGGCCGACTCGCGCGAGCAGAGCGTCGAGAGGCCCGGCGCGACGGTCAGTCGCTGCGACGAGGAGCCGCGCGTGGTGAGACTCCCGTCGTGCACGGATGTCGGGGAAGTGCCGCTGCGCCGCCCGGACAGGTACATGCGCTGATACGACATGCCGGGTCGTGGGAAGTCCGACGTCGACGTCCAGCCGCGGCCGTGTTGGTAGAGCGTCACCGGGCCGTAGCGGTCGATACCGTTGTCGATGCCCTTGAGCCAACGGTCGAACCACGCCTTTTGCAGGACGTCGATGCGCGGGGGCTGGCCGGCGCCGCCCATCTTGTAGCCCATGTTGACGTGGTAGGTCGGGCCCATGAACAACTGCTTCTGACCGGCCGGCAGCTGCAGTCTGCGGTACATCGCGAGCTCGTCGTAGGTGAAGATGTCGAACCACCCGCCGAGGATGAACGTGGGAACGCGGATCTTCTCGGCGTGAGCCATGTAGTCGCGCCGGATCGAGCTGTTCGGGTTGACCAGTGCGGCCACCGACGGCGACAGCTGCTTGGTGCTCGGGTTGGTCAGCGCCTCGATGAGCAGCGGGAAGAACGTCGCCGGGTCGCGGACACGGTCGGCCAGCCACTTCCAGTCGAACGTCCCGTTGAGCATGGACGCGACGTTGGGGATCATCTTGAGCGAGTTGACGAAGGTCAGCCACATCGGGAGGAAGCCGAGGCCGATGGCGCCGCCGGGGGCGATGATCGAGTGGATCAGGTCTCCGCCGGGGACGACGGGAAAGATGGCCTTGAGGTGCTTGGGGTTCTTGTTGGCCGCGTAGATCTGATTGATGCCCGAGTACGAGCCGCCGGTCATCCCGACCTTGCCGTTGGACCACGGCTGACGCGCGGCCCAGTCGATGACCTCGAGGGTGTCCTGCTGCTCCCGACTTTGGAAGACGTCCCAGTCGCCCTGCGACCATCCGGTCCCGCGCACGTCGACGATGATCTGCGTATAGCCGGAACGGACGAGACGCGGGTCGACGCCGCTGATGGCGATGCCGCCGCCCCGGATGATTCCGAGGAGCTGCTCGGCGTTGGCGATGGGGGTGCCGCTGAGGTTGATCGAGTTGACGAGCTGCTCCAGGAACGGCCACAGCACCGGATGGTTGGCCACCTCGCCGGCCAGCGAGAAGATCAGTTTGCTGTACGGGGTGAGGTTCACCAACACCGGCGTCTTGGTGCGGATCGGTTGCCCGGCACGGTCCGCGGGCCGGTAGACGTTGGCCTTGAGGATCACCCCGTCGGTCATCCGGATATTGATGTCGCGCTGGGCGTGCATGCCGGGGTACTGCGGGTTCGACTTGTAGTCGGAGGTCCAGCTGCGCCCGTCGGCCCCGCCGGTCGGCTGAGCCGACGCGGTGCCGGCGAAACCCGGTGCGACGAGGAGCGTCGTCGCGACGGCGAGCACGGTCAGACGGCGGTGAAGCGATCCCATAAATCGCCAACCCCTTGGTTGATGGCCGCAAGCAACGTTTCGGAGTATTGCACTGGAAAGTATGTGGGACCGGAGGTTTCGGATATTCGGTGGTCGAGTGCCGCCGAGCTTGCGAGGCGGTGTATCGAGACCCCGCCTTTCGGTGGTCGAGTGGGTCCGAGCCGCTAGGCGAGGGGCCGTATCGAGACCCCGCCTTTCGGTGGTCGAGTGGGTCCGAGCCGCTAGGCGAGGGGCCGTATCGAGACCCCGCCCCATCTCAGTCCATGAGCATGTCCGCCAGCCACTCGTCGGGGTCCATCGAGTCCAGCAGCGGACCCCAGCCGGGCACGATGACGAAATCTGCTGCGGTC
This sequence comes from uncultured Gordonia sp., assembly GCA_964630585.1. Classification (GTDB taxonomy): domain Bacteria; phylum Actinomycetota; class Actinomycetes; order Mycobacteriales; family Mycobacteriaceae; genus Gordonia. The sequence goes on along the minus strand of CAZVVS010000152.1, from coordinate 5,674 downwards.
AGGCTGATGTCGTGCCGGGCGGCCTTGCGGATCACGCGGTCGATGGTGCGCCTGTCCTCGGCGGTGGGTGCCGGTTCGTCGCTGCGATCGGCAACGTAGGACGCCGTGCCCTGTGCGTCAGTGGTCATGAGCTTCATCGTGGCACTGCCCTCCGACATCGACGTTCCCTTCAGAGGGCATCGGGGTGACTGTTCACCGGTGGGACGGATGAGGCGTTCCGCGGAACGCGGTGGCGGGGCGAGATCATCAACTGATTCGACGGTCCGCGCCGTCGCGCCAACCTAGGCTGCCAACCATGGCGATGGACCGCGCGGCACTGGTGGTGGGCAGTATCCGGATGGCTTCGGGAGTCTCCTTCCTAGTCGACCCGCTGCGCGCCAACAAGCTGTGGGGTAGCCCCGACAAGCCCGATGCGACAGCGCAGTTGCTGTTGCGCTCGATGGGCTACCGCGACGCGCTGATCGGCGGCCTGCTCGCGTCGGCGGCCCTGCGCGGCAAGGACACGCGCGGCTGGTTCCTGGCCTCCGGTGGAGCCGATGCCGCCGACCTCCTCGGCGGGGTCGGGGTGCATAACGAGATGCCCCGCTCGCAGCGGCTCATCGGACTCGGCGGCGCGGCCGTCGGGATCGGGGTGGGGCTGTGGGGTGCGACTCGGAAGGCGCCACAATCGGGGCAGGCTGAAGATGTCCGGGACGCGTAGCCTCGGACGGAGATTTCACGGTGGTGTTGTAGAGAGCCTTGAGGAGGTAGCGCCGGATGACCCCGGACCTCACGGAAGACGAGTTCAACCTGCTGGCGAAACTGCCTGAGTGTGACGAAGTCGGCGAGGCGATGCCAGTCGGCAACTTCTCGACGAGACGGAAGCTGAAGTGGGGTAAGCCTCGCTACGAGGCCGCGCGCAATGGGCTACTCGAGAAGGGCATGGTCAAACGCGCGCACGGTCACGGCGGTGCCCTCCGCCGGCTCCCGGGCTGGGAAGAGATCAAGCCGCGCGCCACCCATGAGCGCCGGTTGTATCCGGCAATCAAAGCCACCCTTGGGGGTGCGTGGTCCAGCGAGCGCGACCTTGCGCCATTGCTGGTCGAGATCACCGCCGACGGGGGTAGCGCGGATACGGGTGGCCGGTGGACCAGGCCCGACTTGGTCGCAATCGGGATGCGCGGCTTCACCTACGTGCCCGAGTCGCAGTTCGAGATCATCACCTTCGAGGTCAAGCGAATGGCCACCGTCGACGTGGTGGCCGTGTTCGAGGCGCTCGGCCATCGGCGCGCATCGACCCACTCCTATGTCTTGTTGGAGTTGCCTGCCGCGGTAGCGAAGGCCGAGGCGAAGAAGGTGCAGCGCATCGCCGACGTCGCGCGTGAGCACGGGGTAGGCGTGATCACTTTCGACGATGCGACGGACTTCGAGTCTTGGGACGAGATCGTCCCGGCCCGACGGTGGGATTCGCCGCCCGAAGCGTTAAACGATTTCATCGAGAAGCAGATTTCGCAAGCGGGGAGGCAGACGATCGCTGCGGAGCTCTCGACTTGGCGGAGGGTCTAGATTTTGCCGTCGGCGTTGCTCTGCCCTGCCTGCCGGATAGCGTCGACCAGCTGCTCTGCCTGATAGGCGATCTCATGCAGCAGGTCGACTTCCTCGTCGTCTAGCTTCGTCATCCCCGAAACGTCGAACTCTTCGCACGCATCGCTGAACAGCTCGCGATTCCTGCCGTGCTCGGCGAGTGCCACCTCCAGGGCCGCAGCGTCCGCAATTGTGATCATCGGTTGTTCCTTCCTCGTGACTGATCGATGCTCACAGTCTGTCGGTAGGGCCTGACAGACTGTGAGCATGGAAGAGGGCATCTATGAGGAGCTCGTAACAGAATCGCTCGATCAGGCCTTGGGAGCCGGCCCCCTGCGGTCTGATCAGCGGTCGGTCGACAAGGTCGATCAGCCACACGTTTTCGCCAGGCACATCGCATCCATCGTGGAGCGTCAACTCAGAGGCGTGAGTGATCAGGCTGAGCGGATCGCAGTCGCCAACGATGTTCTTCGCGCCGTGAACGCTCAGCACGACTTGGTTGCTGACCCCGCCAAGCAACTCCTCCGTGTTTACCGGGACGCGGCGCCGGGCGTCCGGGATCGGACCAAGATCCGTCCGTCCACACCGTTGTCTGAAGTCGCTCTCCTCACGAACTCCGGGAATGGCGAGCCTTCGATCGGACACGAGTTGCCCGCCGAAATGGCGTCGGCAGATTCGGTAGATCTGGTTTGCGCGTTTATCCGATGGAGTGGTGTCCGCCTGCTTGAACCGCAGCTTCGCGACCTTGCAGCCGCGGGCAAGCGCTTGCGAGTCATTACAACCACATACTTAGGGTCCACGGAGCGCAAGACCCTCGATCGGCTTGTGAACGACTACAACGCCGAGGTTATGGTCCAATATGACGCTCTCCGCACCCGCCTCCACGCGAAGGCGTGGTTGTTCCGCCGAAACAGTGGTTTCGACACTGCCTACATTGGCTCGTCGAACCTCTCCAACGCGGCGCTCATCGATGGTGTCGAATGGAACGTGCGGTTGTCGCGTACTGCAACGCCCAGCCTTCTTGACCGCTTTGAGGCCACGTTTGAGACCTACTGGAGTGAGGACCCGTCATTCGAGCGCTACGACCCCTCGAAGGACGGCGATCGTCTCGACGACGCGCTGGCAGAGGCGTCGGGAAGATCAGCACGACCAACCGAGACGCTTCAGCTTGCAGGGCTTGAAGTCCGCCCGTACCCGTACCAGGAAGGGATGCTTGAGGAGCTCTGGGCGGAACGAACGATGCATGACCGACACTGGAATCTGGTGGTTGCCGCAACGGGTACAGGGAAGACCGTGCTGGCGGCCCTCGACTATCGACACCTCTACCGCGAAAGCGGGGGACGACGCCGGCCACGTCTCCTGTTTGTCGCCCATCGTCACGAGATCCTCGAGCAGGCGCGACGTACATTCCGGGAAGTCCTGACCGACCCAGATTTCGGTGAGCTTTACGTGTCGGGGCAGCGCCCCGACCGCTGGGAGCATGTGTTCGCGAGCGTTCAATCGCTTCACAGTTACGACGTCCAGAAGATCCCTGGCGATCACTTTGAAGTGGTGATCATCGACGAGTTCCATCACGCGGCAGCTTCGACGTACCGTCGCCTTCTCGATCACCTCCGCCCAAAAGAATTGCTTGGATTGACGGCAACCCCCGAACGCGCGGACGGCGTTAACGTTGCACAGTTCTTTGGCAACAGGATCGCGACCGAGCTAAGACTGTGGGACGCGTTGTCGGCGGAGCTGCTGTGCCCGTTCCACTATTTTGGGATTTCGGACGGCATCGACCTGACCAGGGTCACTTGGGATCGTGGACGCTATGACCCCGGGGAGCTGGAGCGTATCTACTCCGGTAGTGACGCGAGAGTTCGGTTGATTCTCAAGTCGATGGCGGACAAACTTACTGAACCTCGTGAGGTGCGCGCTCTCGGATTCTGTGTGTCGGTGAAGCACGCCGAGTTCATGGCGCTGAAGTTCAACGAGGCTGGGATTCCTTCGGCGGTGGTCCATGGCGAGACACCTCAGTCTGACCGGCAGCGAGTGCGGTCAGATCTTCAGTGCCGAAGCGTCAACGTTGTGTTCTCTGTGGACGTGTTCAATGAGGGAGTCGACATTCCCGAGGTCGACACAATCCTCATGCTTCGTCCAACGGAGAGTGCCACTATCTTCCTGCAGCAGCTCGGGCGTGGGCTTCGGCGAACCGAGGGCAAGCCGGTGCTGACCGTCTTGGATTTTGTTGGTCACCAATGCGAAGAGTTCCGCTGGGACCTTCGGCTCCGCGCCATGACTGGTCGCAGACGAAGTGAACTGGCTAAGGACGTCGAGAAGGATTTTCCGTTCCTGCCGGCAGGGTGTCGGATCGTCTTCGACGAGAGCTCCCAGGAGTCCGTGCTCAGCAACCTTAAGCAACAACTCTCGGCACGATGGCCCGACATGGTGAAGGAACTGAGGGGCCTCAGCGCGGCTAGTGACGACGTTTCGTTAGGTGACTTCCTTAAGGACACTGGGCTCGGCCTGGCGGAAGTTCTTGGTGATGGCCGCGGCAAGCCACGTTCATGGATTCTCCTTCGTCGCGCTGCGGGCTTGGAAGATGAACCACCATCGCCGTTCGAAGGCGAGCTCGCCAAGCGGGTAAGGGCATTCGCCCACCTGGATGATCCCGTTCGGCTCAATGGCTTTCTCTCGCTGCTTGCACCCGTGGGACCGAGCTATGAGTCGATGTCGCCCGCGGAGCAGACGCTCGCCCGAATGATGTTCTTTAATCTGTGGCCCGCAGGCGGTGGACACGCGAGCTACGGCGAAGGATTGCGGGCTCTCAGGTCTTCCGAGGCGATTACCCGGGAGATCGACTCGGTGATCCGGATCGCCAGCGACCGGTCGCGCCAATTGACCCGCCCCCTTGGCGGTACCTTGGCGAAGGTTCCGCTTCAGATTCATGCGCGCTACAACCGTGAGGAGATCCTCGCGGGCCTTGGGCACGCGTCACTGTCGGCCCTGCCTGCGTACTTTCGTGAAGGGGTCAAGTACTTCGAAGAGCTCAACGTGGATGCTTTCTTCGTCACCTTGGAGAAGTCGGACTCGGAGTTCTCGCCGACCACGATGTATCGCGACTACCCGATAAGTCGATCACTGTTCCATTGGGAATCGCAATCGACAACCAGATTGAACTCGCCGACCGGTCAGCGGTACGTCAACGGCACGAGCACTGTGTTGCTGTTCGCGCGGACCCACAAGGATGGGGACTTTGGAGTGAAGCCGTATCTGTTCCTGGGGCCTGCAACGATTGTTGACCATCAGGGTGAGCGACCCATCGCAATCACTTGGAAGCTCGAATACGAGATGCCCGCCGAGTTCTTCAATGAGGCCAAGGTCGCTGCAGGCTAGTCAGATACCCCAGGCGAATTCCCGGCCGACAAGTTCTGGGCAGCTGTCGCAAGCGAGGATATCGACGAAGTAGGCGGCGTCCTTGTCGATAGCGTTCCCGTCACCAGTGCGGGGAAACAAGTGATCCTCGGACCATTCGTCGAGATCATCGTCGAAGTCGCTCGGCGTCGGTGCCGGCACGTCGAAAGTCTCGTCGTGGACATGCTTCTCGTCGTCGTAGATGTTGGTGAACCTAGCGGTGATCTCCACGTCGACAGTATGGCCGGCCGCTCGGACAGTCAGCGCCGTCCTCGGACCGCAGGCGACGACACCCAACTGAGGTCCGTACGCGGTTGATCCACACACCCATTATCCGCTGGTGAGGCGCCCCGTGGCATCGTTGCTGCCAGCAGCGTGCCGCGGGTAGGCCCGAGAGCCAAGGGGAGTGACGATGACGAGGAAACCAGTGATCACTGTGCGGCGTTCGCGCGTGGTCATCGCGATGGTGGCCGCGCTGACATTGCTCGCGCCGATCGGGCTGGCCGCGGCCGACGACGAGCACGCCGACGTCCCCCCGCCCGGGGCCAACAACTGGTCGTGCCGCTCCACGACCCACCCGGTGCCGGTGATCCTCGCGCACGGTACCGGCGCCAACCAGAACGAGAACTGGCGGATGATGACGCCCGACCTCGTCAAGGCCGGGTACTGCGTCTACACCACGACGGTGGGTGGTGCCGGGCTCCCCGGTCGCGGC
>CAZVVS010000151.1:0-11315 GCA_964630585.1 uncultured Gordonia sp. | reverse complement strand
AGCAGGGTGTGTGGCGCGACTTCCGACGACGGCGATGCCATGGCCTCACGCTACTCCACGGTCTCGTGCGCCCGGGCTGCGCGCATTTCCCGTGCCTTGATGTCGGTGTAGGAGCGGAATTGGATCTCCTGGAGTCTCGCCGCGATCCTTCGACGCTCCTTGCGACCGTTTCGGCGGCGGACGCGTCCCGGGATGAGCGCTGTGCGGCGCTTCATCCGCCTCGCGGTCGCGAGAAAACGTGCTTGATGGTCGTCGGACCATTCGATGCCGTAGGTCCGGCGCAGATCATCTCCGGCCATGCCCCAGGTCAGCAGGCGCGTCCGACTGGCCTTGCGGACCATGCGGCGCGGCAGGGAGTAGGTGGAGAAGACCTGGTGGGCCATGTCCCCGGGCAGTGGGTGTTCCGGGGCTGTGCCGGCGTCCGATCGGGGCAGTCGATCGGGGAATCGCGCCTGTTCCCGACTGCGGTAGGCCTCGAACGCCTGCATGTCGGCAGGCCAGTCCTCCTCGCGGACCTGCAAGAAGGTCGCGACCTTGGCGAACTCGGCGAGCAGGGCGTCACGCACATCGTCGTCGATCTCGCAGACAAGTAGGGAGTACGTGTCGATCATGCTCTGGAACCAGGTTGCGGCCACCCACAGTTGGTTGCCCGGATCGAATGTCGGGCGCCGCGCGTGGATCTCGTCGTCGGGCACCCGCACTGCCGCGTGCACCCGGTTGACTTCGCGCACATACATGGCTATTGATTCCGGGTCAGCCTGCGCCGCCATGCGCATCCACATCATGGTGGCCTCCCAGCGGTGCCAGCCGCGGTGTCCGTAGGAGCCGCTCTCCACCTCCGTGGGCGCTATCCAGGGGTGGGCCAATTGCATCAGCGCAGCCCGAGGCCACAGCAGCATCACGACCGGTTCGTCGAGGACCCGCCCGAGGGTGGGCCGCCGACTACCCGACGCGATCACCAGTCCGCCCGAGCGCGGCAACGGATTCGAGGAGGTCGAGCGAGCGGGACAACTGGATCGTTCCGTTCTTCTCCAGGGCCTTGCTCAGCGATCGCATGATGAGTGGCCCCCCGAATTCTCCCTCGGCGGTCATCGCGGTGCCCGCGTCCGACGGGACCAGGGTATATGCGAAATCGCACCCGACTCCCGCCGGGGCGGATCCGCGAAGGGCGAAACGTGCGCCCTCGTCGAGCTCGGCGACCGTCCACGTCACCCGCACACTGATATCGAGCAGGGTCACCTTGCTCGCCAATCGAGTGCCCGGGCGCAGGTCTGTCGGCGGTTCTTCGACGAAGCGGTCGTGGATCGTGAACCAGTCGGGCCACGTGAACGGGTCGGTGAGGATCGCGTAGACGGCTGCTGGTGGTGCGGACAGTTGGCGTTGAACGGAGATGATTCCCATCGGTGTCCTTTCGCGGATCGGGGTGGTCAGTGCGCCAACGCGGGTGCGTCGATGGACTCGGCCGGTCGCAGGGAAGCTATCGACTCGGCGACGAATTCGAGGTCGGCGACACCGTGATCGGCGGTGACGCAGAGCCGCAGCAGGGGGTTGCCGATCCGCACGCCCGGGAACACGCTGATTCCGCTGAAGATCCCCTGGTCGAACAATCGGTTCCAGACCTCGATGAGCGTCTGCTCATCGGCGACGATCGCCGGAACGATGGGGCCGGGAGCAGACGTGCCATCGGGGAGCACGGTCGGCGCGATTGTCTCGACGCCGTGTGCTGCGAGGGCTCCGCGCAAGAGGTCGACGTTCGCGATCAGCCGTGCCGTTCGTTCCGCACCTTCGTCGGATCGTGCGATTTGGACCGCCTCGAGCGCCGCACCGACCGCGGCAGGGGTGCCCGCGGTGGTGAACTGGTAGGCACGGGCATGGGTGCGAAGGTAGTCCGTCAGGTCCTCGGGGCCGACCACGTACCCGCCGATCGAGCCGAGTCCCTTGGAAAGGGTTCCCATCCGGATATCGACATCGTCCTGCACACCGAACAGCTCGACGGCACCCGTGCGCGTCGCGCCCAGAATCCCCACGCTGTGCGCCTCGTCGACCATGAGCATCGCCGAGAACTCCCGGCACAGGGCGGCGATCTCGTCCAAGGCGGCGATGTCGCCCTCCATCGAATAGAGGCCGTCGACCACCACGAGCGTCGGAACTGCACGTGCGTCGACGAGCAACGCGCGTAGTTCGTCTGCGCTGTTGTGGTTGAAGTGCTCGATGTGTGCGCCGGCCAGTCGTGCGCCGTCGTGGATCGAGGCGTGTGCGGCCCAGTCGAGAATGACGGTGTCCCCGGGGCGGACCAGCGCACTGATGGTGCCGACGTTGGCCTGGTACCCGGTGGGGAAGAGCACGGCGCTATCGGTGTCGTGCCACTGCGCGAGGTCGTCCTCCAAAGTGCGGTGCAGCGAGCAGGTCCCGTTGGCGACGCGGCTGCCGGTGCTGGCGGCCCCGAAGCGCTGTAGCGCGGCCTGGGCGGCTTCGATCACGCGCGGATGGTTGGCCAGTCCGAGGTAGTTGTTGGAGCCGAGCATGATCCGGCTGCGTCCGCTCACCACCACGTGGTCTGTGGTGGCCGATTCCATGGTGCGAAACACCGGGGAGCGGCCGTCGTCCTCGAGGTCGCGGACGAAGTGGGTCATCGCCGAGAACTCGATGCGGTTGCTGAACTTGTCAATGGACATTGGCCATCTCCCTGCCCGGAGGCGTCGTGGTTGTGGGTGGTGGTGATTCGCGAAGTGCGGCCTTGGCGAGGAAGGGCTTCATCCACGACGGCGCCCACCAGTTCCATGTGCCGAACAAGCGCATGAATGCGGGGACGAGGATGAAGCGGACCAGTGTCGCATCGATGAGTACGGCGAGAGTCAGTCCCAGACCGAACGCCCGCATGAGGGAGAGCTGGCTCGTGATCACCGCGGCGAACACGACGACCATCAGCGCGGCCGCGGCAGTGATCACCCGACCGGACCGGGACAGTCCGATCGCGACGGCGGTGTCGTTGTCCTCGCGGGTTTTCCCCGACGCGTCCCACTCCTCGCGGAACCGGGTGAGCAGGAAGACCTCGTAGTCCATCGAGAGCCCGAATGCCACGCAGAAGACGAGTGCGGGAACCGTCGCCGCGATGTACCCGGAGGGGACTGTGCCGAACCCGCCGAGGTTCCCGTCCTGGAATATCCACACCAATGCGCCGAACGTGGCCGACAGCGAGAGCGTGTTGAGGATCAACGCTTTGAGCGGAAGCACCACACTGCCGGTGAGGAGGAGCAGCAGGACGAAGGTCACGACGATGATCCAGGCCAGCGCCTTGGGGAAAGCACTGGTGATTCCGGTCGCGGTGTCACGGGTCTGCTGCGCGAGGCCGCCGATGAGAATCGGGGCCGGGGCGTCGACGGCTCGGATTTCGTCCAACTGGGCGCGTGCCCGCTTGGAGTAGGGGTCGGAGGTGGTCGACACGGTGAGGTACGCCTTGTCGTTATTCTCCATCGTCGCCACGCCGGGGCCGACCTGCTTGCCGTCGACGAAAGCGCCTGCCGGTCCGATGACGCCGGAGACGCCGTCGACTCTGGACAGCTCGTCGGTGTAGCGGGCCAGCGCGGCGGAATCCGCAGCACCCCTCGGCGCCACGACGATGTGGACGACGCCGGTCGGGTTGTCACTGAACTCGGCCCGGATGTCGGCGCCGACCTGTTGTGCGGCACTGGGCTTGGGCAGCACCCGTTCGTCGGGCAGTCCGAGTTTGAGGCCGAGCGCCGGCGCGCCGAGTGCGATCAGGAGGACGACGACCGGCAGTCCGAAGGCGATCGGGTTGCGTTGGACACGTCGGGCGACTCGGTAGAGCGGGGACTGCTCGACCGGGGTCGCCTCCCGCAGCGGCTTTCGGTTGATGCGGTCGCCGAACAGCGTGAGCAGTGCCGGCACCATCGTCAGGCTCAAGATGATCGACAGGAGCACGACGGCGACTCCGGCGAAGGCGATCGACCGGAGGAAGGACATCGGGAAGAACACCATTCCGACGACGCCGATCGCGACGGTGATGCCGGAGTAGCACACTGCTCGTCCGGCATGGCGCATTGACAGGGCAATGGCTTTCTCATTGGAGTGACCGGCCGCAATCTCCTCCCGATATCGACTGATGATCAGCAGCGAATAGTCGATCGCCAGTGCCAGACCGATGGCGGCGGTCAGGTTCATCGCGAAGATCGAGAGCTCGACGACGAATGTGAGGAGGAACAGGATCGCGGTGGTGCCGACGATGGCCACCATTCCGGTGGCGATCGGGATCGCCGCCGCGATCGCGCTGCGCAGGAACCAGACCAGCAGCAGGAAGCAGAGGGGCAGTGCTATGGCCTCGGCCAGCATGAGGTCGTGGGCGGCTTGGGTGTTTGCCTCGTGGAAGACGATGGCCTGGCCTCCGGCCCGGATCGTCACTCCATCGCGCTCACCGGTGTAGCGGCTGGCGATCTCATTTGCCTTCGCCGGCGCGGCGTCATCGCCACCACGGACCAGCGCCACGATGAGTCCTTCCGTCTTGTCGTCGCTGACCAGCTTTGCCCGATATTGCGGATCGGTCCATGGCGATACTGCAGCCGCGATGTCGGGGTCCGCACGTAGCTGTCCCACGATCTCCGACGCACGTGCGGCGGTGGCCGGTGCCGTTGCGTCTCGAGACTCGACGGCGAGGATCAACTGCATCCCGGACACGCCGAAGTCATCAGACAGCACTTGGGCGGCTCGGGAGGATTCGTCGGCCGGGCTGGTGAAACCGCCGGCCGTCAAACGCTCGGCGACGGGCGCGCCGACGACGCCGAGAATGATGAATGCCGCGGCGACGATCGTCAGTAGGAGCTTGGGGGAGCGGGAGGCGAAGCCCGAGACTCTGTCGATCACTTCACTTCTCCGGGGTGGAACGTCGCAGGTGTCAGAGAGCGCCCGTATCCGATATCGATGGGTTCGGCGATGTCCCAGCGCAGGATGCGCAGGATCTCGAGCATGTCCTCCGATTTGGCCTCGCCGTAGACGGGCAGGTGTCGCGCTGTCCCGGCCCGCATGAGGCGCTTCATCAGGGCCGCACCACCGCCGACGTCGCGCGAACCCGCATAGTAGGCGTAGAAGTGGGGACCGTCGGGCTGGTGCGCCTCGGCGGCGAAGGCCATCCGGGCCGCCCGCACCGTTGTGGTGAACCCGAGCAGCACCATCGCCGGGAAGCGCAGCAGGATTGTCCAGAGCGGGAAGCCGGGGCGGGTCCGGGTATAGGCGATGGCAGCCGCGGTGATGGTTCCCGCGCTGTTGTAGATGGCCTGGATGTGGCCGCCGGTGGCGGCTGCGACGGCGATCTCGCAGCGAAAGACCCAATACAGCGCCTTGGTTGCGCGCTTGGCCCGGCGGGGCTTCAGCTCCTGCCAGACCGGGTCGCCGGTGAATGCTTGAGCGAGAACCTGCGCGGCCTCCCGGTAATCGGATCGTGGAATATCGGGCGGCAGCTCGTAGTCGGTGGCGGTGGTCATCGGTCCTTCTGGGGTTGGGGCCCATGAGCGGGCGTCGGTGGTCACGGATGTCCGCCCTGCATCAGGGCGTCGGATTTGTCGGCGGGGGCTGCGGTCCCCAGCGCCATCAGGTAGAGCGCGTGCTGTCCGTGCGGAAGCGCGGCGTTCCAGAACTCGGGCGAGATGCCGCCGACGCCCGTCACCCCGACACCGTTCGCGGCAGCAGCGAGGTAGACCGCCTGACCGACGACGCCGATCGCGAGGAGAAGGGCTTGTCGTCCGTCATCGATGTGCTCGGCCTCGCCGGCCCCGACACTGAAGACGAGGAAAGCCTGTGCATCGACGAGGTGGTACTGGCCGGCGAGCGCGGCGAGGAGATCGCCCTGCGGGATGGGGGTGGCACAGTCGAGTCCTCCGGCGACGGTGACCCCCGGTTCAGGCAGGCCCAGCTGCGCGAGCATGGTGCGGCCCCAGGTGAGGCCCTCGCCGATCGCCGTTGAGATACCGGGGTGGGGCGCGGGGATGAACGTGCTCGCCGAGGTTCGCGCCGCAAGTGCGTCGAGGCAGGCGGGAACGTCCAGTGAGCCACTTGTGTCAAAGACGACGGGCACCGGCGTCGACGATTGCGGCACGATATTCAACGCCAACTCTTCGAAGGCAGTGCGACCCACTTGCATCTGGTGTGCGTCGGTGACCACGAGGCGCCAGCAGGGATGTGGCGACGCGGATTGTCCGGGCCGAATCCGACCGATGCCGAGGACCTTTCCGTGGATCTGGTCGCGGGCAGACGTCGGGATCGTGACCGGCGGGTCGTCGGTTTGGCTGCCGAGGAGGGCGAGGTCGAAGAGCGCGTGGCCGCTGTCGATCAGGTGGTAGAGGTATCCGCGGGGGCCGTACTTGCGCATTGACAACCACGGTCGTCCGACGAGGAGGCAGACGTAGCCCTCGTCGGTGTCGCGGAAGCGGTCGGGATCAGCGGTGCGGACGTTGCGCTGTGCGAGGTCGACGACGGCGAGTGCGTCGAAGTCATCGGTCGCCAAGAGGATTTCGTAGGGGTAGCCGAGACCGGCCGACGGCACTCGTCGTCGGGACGAGTGCGACCGACGGCCGATGACCGTCTCGATCAGACCCACGACATCGGCGAGCGAACCGGTGAGCTCGGTGATGCCGTGAATGGGCGGGGAGCCCAACTGCACCAGGTCGGTCCATCGCAACCGGGTCGGCGAGTTCGTCGTCATGGTTGCGCCCATTCGGTGGATTCGGGGAACAGGCGTGCAACGCGTCTGCGCGTGTAGTCCCAGTAGGAGCGGACCGAGAGGTCGGAGAAGATGTAGTCGCGCTTGTCGGCCACGTCCTGCGCATGCGAGTGCGAGAAGCCGCGACCGGATGCGAGTGCTGCCAGTTGGAGGCTGCATGCGCGCTCGAGCATGAGGGCGAACACCACTGCGTGCCGCACGCTACGGCCGACGATGACGCTTCCGTGATTGACCAGGAACACGGCGACCCCGTCGCCCAGGTCGCGGGCTATTGCGGCACCGGTGTCGATGGTCAGCACAGTGTTGCTGGTTTCGCGGAAGTATCGGACCTCCTCCGCGAGGAGGGCCCCTTCGTGGCTGATCGGGGCCAGGGGAGTGTCGGTCAGGGCGCCGAACACCAGTGCCGACGGCGAGTGGCTGTGAACGATCGCGCCGACATCGTCTCGCGCGGAGTAGATCGCCTGGTGCAGGGGCAGCTCTGGTGGGGCGAGTCGGTCCGCAGGTGCGCGAGCGTCGACCAAGGCTGGGACGAAATCACCGGGTACCGCCTCGTCGAAGCCCACCAGCGCGCCTTTGATGATGAAGTGGTCGGACCCGGGGCGCCGGCAGGAGATCTGTCCCTGGTTGAAGTCGTCGTGGCCCCCGGTGGACAGTGCACGGGCGCCGATGGCTCCTTGGCGCGCGAGCACGGACACCGGTGATGTGGTCGGGATGGTCGGTGTGACCGTCATCGGCTCGTGCCCTTCGCTGCGCCGGCGATCTCCGAATACAGGTCATCGGTCGTGTACAGGCCGGCCGGGCGGCCCAGGAGCCGACCGGCAAGGAGTAGCGCGCCCTCGGCGGAGAGTCGGAGATCGCGCACCGAGTGGGTCAGCTCGTAGGACGCGCCCGGGGCGGAGAACCACACCGAGTGGTCGCTGACGGGACCGCCGGAGCGGGTGCTCAGCAAATCGGGGGATCCTCCGGCCCGCGCGCCCAACTCGCGAGCGGTCGCCGACGGTGCGTCCCGTTTGGTGGCCGGATGGCGATCGTGAACCGTCACCTCGACGGGCAGGCCGAGGGCGCCAAAGCGCTGAGCTGCCTCGCGCGTGGCCCGGGCATGGACCCAATGGATCGGACTGAGATTCGCGGCAAGCACGACGGGTACGCATTCGCTGAGGTCATGCAGCGCGGCGAGGACCTCTTCGCCGGGGTTGGACACGCAATAGACCAGCGGGAGGTCCCGAAGGCGCGACGTCGCGATCGAGATGTCGGCCGCAGCCGAGACGCTGGCGTCGATCACCACCTCGACCGGTTCCGCAGCCAAGGACGCGGCCCTCGCGCCCGATCGCGGCAGGACGGTCGCGGAGATCGATTGTCGACCACACGCTTGCACAAGGTGCGATCCGAGGCGGCCGGTGGCTCCGGAGATGGCGACCCCGGTGACACGCGTCGTCGTCGCGGTGATGGTCACCGGACGCCGTACTCGGTGAGGAAGTCGACGATGGAGGCGACGGTGCGCATGCGTTCCAGGTCGTTCTCCAAGTCGATCTCGACACCGTAGGCGATCTCGATGGCGTCGACGAGGCGCAGGAACGACAGCGACGTCATCCCTGCGTCGGCAAACGTCCCGGTTGCGTTGGCGGCGTCTCCGATGGTGCCGTCGGTGGCGGTGGCAACCATCTCGGCGATCGTCGTCGTCAGCTCGTCGTTGCGCAGCGGTACTGTCATGCGTCCTCCGTGGTCGGTGCGGTAAACGTGGCGGCCAGCATCGCAGTGATGTCAGCCGTGCGCGGTTTCCCCGAGGTGCTGCGGGGAAGACAGTCGGTGGTCAGCACGACCTCGGGGACTTTGAACTCGGCGATCCGGCCGCGCAGGTGCTCGCGCAGCGCCGTGATGTCGAGCGCGGCCCGGGATTCGACGACGGCCCCGACGCAGTCCCGCTGACTCGGGGTCGTCACCTGGGTGACGTGGCAGTCGAGGACACCCGGGAACTCGAGCACAGCTGATCGAATCGAGTCAGCGCCGAACTTGCGCCCGGCTATATTGAGCCGCTGATTGGTGCGGCCGCGCAGACGGAGGACCCCGTCGGTCAACTCGCCGGTGTCCGAGGTCGTGAAGTAGCCGTCGGGAGTCGTCTGGCGCTCAAGCTCGCCGGGGTAGTTGAGGTATTTGGTGCCCATCGATGGGGTTCGTACGTGGAGGACCTTCGTACCGTCGGTGATCTCCCGCGACTCGACCGCGACACCGGGTAGCGGCGCGCCCAGCGAGTCCGGCTCGTCGTCGCCTTCGGCGCGGAAGGTGACCGGTCCGACCTCGGCAATGCCGTAGTAGTTGCAGACCGGTCGCGCGATCGATTCGATGTGCGCGGCGGTGGCGGCGGGCAGCGGCGCAGCTGAGGATAGGAGGAGTCGCAGCCCTCGCAGGTCATCGCCGACCCGCTCGGATGGGAATGCCGCGATCAACTCGTAGGCGGCCGGGAATGCGACGAGCACCGTCGGGTCGAATGCGCGGACATGCCGAATGAGGCTGCCGGCGGTCGGCGGTGCCGGTGATAGCACAATGTTGGCGCCGACCAGGAGGCTGGGGATCAGCGTGGTGTTGAAGGCGAGGCCGTTGTACAGCCCGGCATAACAGAGGCTGGTGTCCGATGAGGTCAGCCCGGCTGCTCCCGCCCAGGTGCGAGCTGCCGAAATCACGGCCCGACCGCTGAACTCGATGCAGGCCGGCGTCCGTGTCGAGCCAGAGGTCAGCCGACCGAGTTCGGTGTCCTCGGCTACGGCCGGTCGAGAGCCGCGGTGGTCGGCTGCGTGGAACCAGTGCCGGTTGTCGAGGGCCAGCGCTTCAGTTGCGACGGCGCAGCGCAGGTCGGTATCGGGTGCGGTGGTGACGACTGCGTCGAATCCGCAACCCCGGACCAGGTCGTCCACCTCGTCGCGGGCGAGTATCGGGTCGGCGAGAACCGGAAGATGACCGCCGGTCAGCAGGGCCAGGAACAGTGACACGTATTCCGGGCTGTTGGGCGCGGTGACGAGGACGCGCGAACGCGGCCCGGGCAGCGTCAGCTCCAGCGCTTGGGCAGTCGCATCCGCAGCGAGGAGCAGCTCGGCAAAGCTGCGCGTTTCCCGAGGGGTCGAGATCGTCGCCCCAGGGTGTGCGCGCATCGAATCGACAAGTGCGTCGTACAGGATCATTGCGCTCATTCGATGGCCGCGGCGGTCATGGCCGGTGCCGGTCGCGGCATGGCTGGCACGAGGTTGGCGGCGATCGTGCGCCGTTGGATCTCATTGGTGCCCTGGAGGATCTGGAGGATCTTCGCCTGCCTCATCCGTTCCTCGGCACGGCTGCCCGCCAGGTAGGCCGAGGCTCCGAGGACTTGCACGGCATCGGTGGTGGCCGCCATCGCGGTGTCGGTGGCGAAGAGTTTCGCCTGGGCGCAGACCAGGACCGCGGAGTCGGGGTTTTCGTCGAACCGGTCGCAGGCGTGGTGGAGGAGATGGCGACCGGCTTCGAGTCGGGTGGCGATATCCGCCAGTTTGAAGCCGACTCCCTGGTGTTCGATGACCGGATGCCCGAAGCGGTGGTGCGACTTGGCGAATCGCGTGGCCTGGTCGAGCGCGGCTCGTCCTAGCCCGAGTGCACAGGCGGCGAGGCCGATGCGGCCCTGGGTCAGCAGGATGTCGGCCACCCGTGCACCGCGGTTGACGCGGCCGAGGATCCGTTCGGTGGGAACGACAACCCTGTCGAACTCCACCTCGGACACGGGGATGGCGAGTCCGGCGAGGTGTTCTCGGGTGGGTCCGGCGATGACGCCGGGGGAGTGCGCGTCGACGAGGAAAGCGGTGATCCCGCCGAGGCCGGCCGCACCGGTTCGTGCGTAGACGATCAGCTCGTCGGCGTCGGGACCGTGCGCGACCCATGTCTTGGTGCCGGTCAGCACGTACCCGTCGTCACCAGTGACCGCGGCGAGTTCGATCGCGGCGAGGTCGGATCCGCTGTTCGACTCGGACAAGCAGTTCGCGAGCCGTAGGCGTCCGGTGCGGATCGGGGCGGACAACCGGTCCCACAGGTCCGGACGCGCATGGCGGCGGATGGTATTGGCGGCGAATGCCTGGACCTGAATCGACTCGGCGGTGTCGACGGAGGTCTCGGCGACTTCTCCAAGCGCCTCACAGAATGCGCGGGTGCTGCGCTTGTCATCGTCGGCAACGACGAGATCGATCAGCCGATACCCGTCGTGTTCGTGCCGGATCCCCATGTCACCACCTACCGATCGATCGCTCGTGTTACAACACTGAGGCAAATGTATCATGTGTTCCATGGTGGAGAATGTGAGGTGTGACACGGTGAATGAGGGTTGGTTTCACACCGACCTGCCCGGTCGGCGGTGCACGCACCGTCGTCCCTAGAATTGACGGCGTGACCAACCCCGATGCGACGAGCTCGCTGCCCGCTGCCTGGAATCCCGCCGACCACGAGCAGGGGCTGTACCGGGGCTGGGTAGAGGCGGGGTACTTCACCGCCGACGCGGACAGCGACAAGCCGCCGTTCTCCATCGTCATCCCACCGCCCAACGTCAACGGTTCGCTGCACATGGGCCACGCCT
>CAZVVS010000150.1:0-11343 GCA_964630585.1 uncultured Gordonia sp. | reverse complement strand
TAGGCGGCCATCAGCGACCACGGCTGCGCGGCTCGCACCACGTGCTCGAAGGCGCGCAGGTAAGTCTCGTGCAGCGGCCGCGGATCGATATCGGCGCTGTAGCGGAACCGCTCGGTCTCCTGGTTGTTGGCCGCGAAGTGCTTGAGCGAGGTACCCACGCCGTGCGCCTGCACGCCGTTGACGTAGGCCGCCGCCATGCGCCCGGCGAGGAACGGGTCCTCGGAGTAGTACTCGAAATTGCGCCCACCCAGTGGGGAGCGCTTCATGTTGATCCCCGGCCCGAGCAGCACGCCGATCTTCTCGGCGAGGCAGGCCTGTCCCAGTGCATCGCCGACCTGTGTGGACAGGTCCGGGTCGAACGTCGCCGCCATCGCCACCGCCGGCGGGAAGCACACCGCGACCACCGAGTCGTTGAGGCCCAGCGCGTCGCCCTCGCCGGTCTGCTTGCGGATACCGTGCGGTCCGTCGGTGAGGGTGAACGCAGGGACCCCGTCGAGTTCGACGGTCTCCCAGAAGCTGGCGCCGGTGGTGACCGCGGCCTTCTGCTCCAGGGTCAGCGAGACGACGATGTCATGGGCGCGAGACAGGTGATCGCAAGGATTGGAAGGCATACGCCCAAATCTATCTGGTCGCCGGTAGTGTCCACGGTACGAACGACCTGACTCCAAAGGAGACTCCTCATGGCGATCCTGATGGGTGGCGACGACACCGATGGACCGACCGACACGGCAAAGCAAGCGTGGCTGAAAGTCCTCGGAGTCATCGCCGGGCTGGTCGCGGCGGTGTCCCTGATGGTGTTGGCCTTCCTTGCACCGGCGATCAACTCCGGCCCGCACGACCTTCCCGTATCCGTATCCGGCCCTGCGCCGGTTGTCGAGCAACTGACCAAGGGGCTCACGGCCAAGCAACCCGGCGCTTTCGACTTCCGGATCGTCGCCGACCAACAGGCCGTGGCGGAGGCGGTGCACGACCGCAAGTCGCTCGGCGGTATCGCGGTCGGTCCCGACGGCGCCGTGACGATCACCGTTGCCGGCGGCGCGGGTGCCCCCTACTTCCAGCTCTTCACGAAGATGGCCGAGGCGTTACGGGCACCGCAGCTGCATCCGGACGGGACGTTCACGCCCGGTAAGAACGTGACACTCGTCGACGTCGCACCACTGACCAAGGACGACCCGCAGGGCGTCGGCCTCAACTCATTGGGTCTCCCGCTTGCCTTCGGCGGCATGATCTCGGCGGTCCTGCTCTCGACGCTGCTCAAGCACCGCCCGTTGCACAAGGTCGTCGGCTCGATTCTCGCCTCGATCGCCGTCGGCTTCGTCGTGGTCGCCATCCTCCAGTTCGGCTTCGGCTCGCTCAGCGGCAATTACGCCCTCAACGCCCTCGCACTGGGGTTCGGCACGGCGGCCATCTCGCTATTCGTCCTCGGGATGGAGGCGAGGTTCGGGTTCGCCGGCCTGGGTATCGGCGGCCTCGCCATGATGTTTATCGCCAATCCCCTTTCCGGTATGGCGACCGGTTGGCAATGGCTGCCGAGCCCCTGGGGCGCCATCGGACAACTGATGCCGATCGGTGCGGCGGGCAGCCTCCTGCGGTCAACCTCGTTCTTCGACGGCCATGGCGCCACCAAGCCGATCATCGTCCTGCTCTGCTGGGTGGTCGTCGGCATCCTGATGGCCATCATCGTCTCTGCCAAGAAGCGACTGGTCGCGAAGGCGGACGAGGCGGCCGCGGCGTAGCCGCAGCGGCTGCGGTTCCATGTCGCCGACGGTCACGATCACCTACTGCACGCAGTGCAACTGGTTGCTGCGGGCGTCCTGGATGGCCTCGGAGCTCCTGTCGACCTTCGGTCCCGATCTGGGCGCGGTCACCCTGGTGCCCGGTACCGGCGGGGTGTTCACCGTCGAGGTCGACGACGAGCGCGTCTGGGACCGTGCGAGCGACGGCGGCTTCCCCGACGCCGCGGCGCTGAAGCGGCTGGTGCGTGACTCGGCGCTGCCCGACTGGAACCTCGGGCACGGCGAACGCCCGTGAACGCTCGGCGCTACCCTGGGCCGATGATCGCACGCCTCGCCGCTGCAGGACTCTGCGCACTCGCCGTCGCCTCCGGTTTCACGCTGACCGCTCCCGCCGCCTCCGCGGCGCCGTGTGCCGACGTGGAGGTCCTCTGGGCCCGCGGCACCGCTGAACCCGGCGGACCCGTCGGCTTCACCGGTCTCGCGTTTGTCGAGGCGCTGCGCTTGCGAACCCAGGGAAAGTCACTGCGGGTGCGGGCCGTGCGCTACGCGGCCAGCGACAGCTTCGGCAATCCGGCGAAGATCGTGGCCACGATCAACGAAGGCGTGAAAACGTCCCAGGCCGACATCCAGCACATCGCCCGGGCGTGTCCGCGCAGCCGCATCGTCTTCGGCGGCTACTCCCAGGGCGCCGTCGTCTCCGGCTACGCCCTGGTCGACCATCTCCAGATCCCGCGCAAGTACCAGGAGTACGCGGCGCTGGCGCCCCGACCGCTGCCGGCCTTCGTCACTGGCCACCTCGCCGCGGTGGTGTTCTTCGGAGCACCGTCGGCGCGGTTCATCCGCGATACCGGGGCACCGCCGATCACCATCGGCACGCGGTTCGTCCCCAAGGTCGCGAGCTATTGCGCGCCGGGCGACACGATCTGCAACGGCGCCCCGATCGGCCAGCCGAGCATCCAGCACGGGTTCTACCCGTTCAACGGCATGACTTTCGCCGCGGCGGATTTCGTCGCGCGGCGCCTGTAGGCCCGCACGTCAGACCTGCACGTCGCGCGCTACGACTTGCCCAGCGCCCGCAGCGCCCGGTCGGCGTGCACCGACATGTCGATCTCCGAGGCGATGACGTCGGCCACCGTGCCGTCGGGCGCGATGGCGAAGGTGGTGCGCTTGGTGGGCATCCCGACCTTGGCAAGAAGGCCGCGGCGCACGTCGTAGGCCTGCGCGACCGCACCGTCGACGTCGGCGAGCAGCGGGTAGTCGAGATTGTGGGTGTCGGTCCACCGCTGCTGCTTCTCGACGGCGTCGCGGCTGATCCCGACGCGCTGCACTCCGGCCGCGGCGAACTCGGCTGCGAGGTCGCGGAAGTGGCAGGCCTCCTTCGTGCAGCCCGGCGTGAACGCCGCCGGGTAGAAGAAGAGGGCGACCGGACCGTCGGCGAGGAATTCCGAGAGCCGCCGGGTCGTGCCGGTCTGATCGGGCAGGGCGAAGTCGGGTGCGGTGTCACCGGGTTTCATTCCCCTAGTCTGCCAGCCACCGACTCGCAGCGCGGCTTCCCGGTCGCGCTCAAGGTCAGGGCGGCGGCGCGAGGTCCCGCTTCAAACCCACGTGGTTGGCCGTGTAGCCGAGTCGAGCATAGAACTCCCGGGCCCGCTCACGGGTCTCATCGGTGGTCACCTGGGCCAGCGTCGCGCCGTGCGACCGACCGTGTGCGTGTGCCCAAGTGAGCATCGCGGTGCCCAGGCCCCGCGACCGGTCGGCCCGGGCCACCCGCAAGCCCTCGATCTGCAGCCGCGTCGTGCCCCTCCGCGACAGGCCCGGCAACACGGTGAGCTGCATGGTCCCGACCACCCGCCCGTCGTCGGCACGCACCACCGCGAGGTAGTGCGACCGGTCACGGGCGACGACGTCGTAGGCGGCCTCGTACGCGGCGTACTCGGCCACCTCACGGGTGCGGCCGATCCGGTCGTCGAGCAGCAGCCCGACGATCGCCGGCACGTCGGCGCGGGTCGCGCGCTGCACGCGGAACGTGTCGCCGTCGCGGTTGACCAGGACCCCGCCGACAGACGAGCGCGCCCCGGCCTGCAACGTGGCGACCAAACGGTCCAGCCACCCGCCAACGTTGGTCCGGGCTTGCGGGGTGTCCGGATAGCGGCACCGCAGGTGCAGTCCGGTCCCGTCGAGGATGAACCACAGCATGACGCCATCGGTGCGGATCGTCGCGCCGACGTACTGGGCGTCGAGACCGGCGGCGTCCACGCGCACCGGCAGGCGACGCAGGTCCAACCACGAGATCGCGAACATCCCGGGCGCATCGGGCATGCCGCCCCACGGGGCGAGCACGTCGTCGAGCGGCCACGACCCCAACCGCACGGCCTCCCGGACCGCCGCCGACGCTGCCTGTGGTTCGGCCACCGTGGACTCGAGGACCGAGTTGGTGATGAACCACCCGACCGAGTCGTGCCACGTCTCGTCGTAGCGGCTGTGGACCGGGAACACCGCCCGCAGCGGCGCCTCGGCCATCTCGCGAGTCACCGCCGTCATCGCGGCGACGGCCAGCGCCAGCGTCGACACCCCGTCATCGCGCGCCTGTGCCGAGAACGCCGCGCTGTCGTCGACGTCGAACACGTCGCGCACCTCGACCCGCTCCTCGTGCGGATCGGCGGTGCCCAGCGGCAGCGGGAAGAGTGGCATCACGCCGCCGCTGTCGTCGATGATCTCGGCCCAGCGTCGCCGCACATCGTCGGGAGCCGCTGACCTCTCGCGCAACGCCCGCGTGTGCGCGACGAAGGGCGGCACCTCGTCCAGCCCGGCCACGTCACCGGCTTCAACGCGTCCGAGCGCGGCCAAGAAATCACGCAGGATCAGCAACATCGACCACATGTCGACGTGTGAGTGGTCGGCGGCGACGACGATCGTCGGCCCGGCCGCCGTCTCCAGCACGCACAACCGGTGCGACGGGCGCGAGTACGGCGTGCACGTGCGGTCGAGTACGTCGCGCAGCGCGTCGTTGACCGCCTCGCCGGGGGCTACCGGGTGTTCGACCCACTCCCCCGCGCCGATCTCGACGTCGACGAGTTCGGGCTCACCGTCGGATCCGGGCGTGAAGACCGTGCGCAGCGTGCCGTGGCGGGCGATCACCGCGACCCACGCCGCCGCGAGCGCATCGAGGCCGACGGGATCGGTCAGTCGGAACGACAGCGCCATCCACGACCCGCCCC
This sequence comes from uncultured Gordonia sp., assembly GCA_964630585.1. Lineage (GTDB taxonomy): Bacteria > Actinomycetota > Actinomycetes > Mycobacteriales > Mycobacteriaceae > Gordonia. The sequence continues at coordinate 6,389 of CAZVVS010000150.1, read as the reverse complement.
GATCACCGAGCACCACATGGCGCCGCTGGTCGAAGGACACCGGCAGGACCGCGCCGGGCTCGGAGACGGTGACGTCGTAGCCCATCAGCCGGCCGAACGGGAGGCGCAGGTGGGCGACGTTGGTGAGCCGCATGGCCGTACCCTACTGGCTGCAGACGTGCTCCGCTCGCACCGGCCGCACGGCCTTCGTACGATGACAACGACATGAGAGGAACCCCATGACGGTCTTCGAGTTGCCCGGCGCGGCACTGTCTGTCGAGCTGAGCGACGAGGGCGGGCACCCGGTCGTCCAACTGCACGGGCTCACGTCCAGCCGGGCGCGCGACCGCGTGCTCGACCTGGACCTCGGCCGCGGCCTGTCGGGCACCCGGCTGCTGCGCTACGACGCGCGCGGTCACGGCCGCTCGACGGGCAGCCGCAACGCCGACGACTACCTGTGGCCCAACCTGGCCGGTGACCTGTTGACCCTGCTGGACGGGTTCTTCCCCGGCGAGCGCGTGTACGGCGTCGGCACGTCGATGGGTTCGGGCACCCTCATGCACGCGGCCATCAAAGACCCTGATCGTTTCGCCGGGCTGACACTGCTGCTGCCACCGACCGCGTGGGAGACCCGTGTCGCGCAGGCTCAGCAGTTCCTCGGCAATGCCGCACTCATCGAAGAGCAGGGTGAGAGCACCTTCCTCGCGGCGGGTCGGGACGCCCCGCAGCCACCCGCGGCCGTCGGCCATCCCGAGACGCTGCCCGAGGTCGCCGAGGCCCTCCTGCCGTCGGTGTACCGCGGTGCCGCGGGCAGCGACCTCCCCGACCCCGCCGACCTGGCCCGCATCGACATTCCGGTCCGCATCCTCGCCTGGGTCGACGACCCGTCGCACCCGATGTCGACGGCCACGACCCTGGCCGACGTATTCCCCCAGTCCACGCTCACCGTGGCCGAGAGCCCCCGCGACGTCCGCCGCTGGCCGGGCCTGCTCCTCTACGACGTCAGTCGGCTGGACTGACGATTGGACTGAAAAGGATATCGCCTGGGAGCGGCTATACCTGACATGAGCGCACGTCCGGAGGGTTTCGCTCAGCGAGATTGCGGCATAGGGAATTGCCCACCGGATCGGCGATCATCGTGCAATGGCAGGCGAACCCCCGCTGTTGCGGGTCAAGAACGCGGTGATCGAGCCGCTACCCCACGCCGTACGGGCATGGCTGGTCCGATTGGCCGCACTCGTCGCATTTCTTCTGGTGTGGTGGCTGATCACGGCGCTGCACCTCGTCGACGAGAGGTTCCTCCCGACACCGGCGGCGGTGTGGCGCGCCGCCGTGCGTGCAAGCACCTGGCACCAGGTCGCGCCTGGCGTACCCCGCGAGGTACTCGGCGAACAGAACTACTTCCTGTGGGAGCACCTCGTCGCCAGCCTGCAGCGGATCGGCGCCGGCGTCGGTGCCGCGATCATCCTCGGGCCGATCGTCGGCTTCCTCATGGGCACGTCCAAGACGTTCGGCACGATCGTCGAGCCCTACATCAACTTCCTGCGCGCACTTCCGCCGCTGGGCTACATCGGCCTGCTGATCGTCTGGTTCGGTATCGGCGACACCTCGAAGATCTGGCTGCTGTTCCTCGCCGCGTTCCCCGCGATCGCGATCTCGACCGCCGACGGCGTGCTCTCGGTCAAGCAGGACCAGATCAACGCGGCCCGCGCACTCGGCGCCAGCCGGTCCCAGACCGTGACTCGCGTGGTGCTCCCGGCGACGGCTCCGGAGGTCATCAACGGCATCCGGATCGCCGTCGGATTCGCGTGGACGACCGTCGTAGCAGCCGAGTTGAACAACGGCATCCCCGGCATCGGCGGGTTGGCGTACCTGTCGGGCCAGCAGCTCAACACCGCGCTGACGATCGCCTGCATCGTGGTCATCGGCATCACCGCCCTGGCGCTCGACGCGCTGATCAAGTGGATCGGCGTGCTCCTCGTGCCGTGGAAGGGAAAGGCATGACCACCACCCCACACACCAATGGCCCGGGCAACCGCAACCTGCGCACCGTCGCACGGCGCACCGCCGTCGTCTCCGCTGCGGCCCTGCTCGTCGTCGGCCTCGGTGGTTGCGTGAAGTCGGGTCGCCCCGAGCAGTCACGGGCCATCGGCGGCGCCGTCGCATGCCCGGTGGCCCCCGACCCGTCGGTCACCGGCACCATCCGCATCGCGTGGCAGGAAATCCCCAACGGCGACCTCATCGTCAAGGACGCCGGCCTCCTCGAGACGTGCCTGCCGAAGGCAAAGCTGGTGTGGAGCAAGTTCTCCTCCGGCGGTGACGTGATCCAGGCCTTCGGTGCGAATTCGCTGGACCTCGGGCTCCTGGGCAGCGCCCCCGCCTCGAAGGCGCTGTCACTGCCGCTGGACATCCCGATGCGGGTGGTGTGGGTCCAGGACCAGATCGGGGCGGCGGAATCACTGATCGCCCGCGAACCCGCGATCAAGACGATCGCCGACCTCAAGGGCAAGCGCATCGGCGTGCCCTTCGCGTCGACGGCGCACTTCAGCCTTCTCACCGCCTTGGAGAAGGCCGGGATCGCCGGTCAGGCGCAGGTCCTCAACCTCACCCCCGATGCGATCCGCGGAGCCTGGTTGGGAAAGCAGATCGACGCCGCCTACATCTGGGAGCCGACATTGGCAGAGTTGCACACCGAGGGCGCGCATGTGCTGACTGACAGTGCCCAGGTCGGCGAGCAGGGTTCGCCCACCTACGACTTGACCGGCGCCCGCGCCGATTTCGTCGAAAAGAACCCGCGCTTCTTCCAGATCTGGGCCGCGGCGCAGGATTGGGCCGTCCGACTGCTCGCCAGCAAGCCCGACGAGGCCGCGCTGCACATTGCCGGACAGCTCGGCGTGCCGGTGGAGCAGGTGTTGACGCAGATCAAGGGTTACCAGTACTTCGACGCGGCCGCACAGGCCGCTCCGCGGCTCCTCGGCGGACAGCTCGGCTCCGACCTGCGCAACACCGCGCAGTTCCTGTTGTCGCAGGGGCAGGTCGATGCGGTTCGCCCCGTCGAGGCATACATCGCCGCGTTGTATCCCGACGCGGCCCGATCGGTGGGTACACGATGACTGAAATTGAAACGGTGGACACGGGACTGCATACCGGTGATGCCGAGCGCGTCGTGCTGACCGGCGCGTCCAAGACCTACGACACCGCATCGGGGCAGACGATCGCCCTGCAGGCCACCGATCTGACCATTGAACCGGGTGAGTTCGTCTGCATCGTCGGACCGTCGGGCTGCGGTAAGACGACGCTGCTGCAGCTGCTCGCCGGATTCCTCGAGCCCACCGACGGGACCGTCGAGGTCGGCGGGAAGATCGTGCGCGGGCCAGCAGTCGACCGCGGCGTGGTGTTCCAGGCGCCGACGCTCTATCCGTGGCTGTCGGTGCGCGGCAACGTGGAGTTCGGCCCGTCGGTGCGCCGCGTCCCCAAGGCACAGCGGCGCGAACAGTCCAAGGCGATGCTCGAGAAGGTCGGCCTGGGCGACTTCGGCGACAAGCGGCCCTACGAGTTGTCCGGCGGTATGCAACAGCGCGCCCAGATCGCCCGGGTCCTCATCAACGATCCGGCGATCATCCTGATGGACGAGCCCTACGGAGCACTGGACCAGTTGACCCGCGAACGGCTCCAAGTGGACCTGTTGAAGATCTGGCGGCAGGCGGGCAAGACGATCGTGTTCATCACGCACTCGGTCGAGGAGGCCACATTCCTGGCATCCCGCGTGCTCGTGATGAGTGCCCGCCCGGGCCGCGTCATCGTCGACCGCCGGATCGATTTGCCCGGCGACACCCCCGATGGTGTTCGCAACCCCGCGGTGTTGGGCACGCCGGAGTTCGCCGCCATTAAGGCCGAGTTGTCCAAGGCGATTTACGACGCCCACGGGTAGTGAGCCTCGCGCCGAGACGACCCGCAGCGGCGCGGTAGCATCAGGATCCGTGAACGGCAGACCGATCGCATCGATGCTGATCGTCGGGGTTCTCGCGGGCGCGGTTCTCGCCGGACCGACCGTCGCGAGTCCGGCCACCGCGGCACCGGTCGACCGCGACGCGTTCCGCCCGGTCATGCACTACACGCCCCAGCGCAATTGGATGAACGACCCGAACGGGCTCGTGTACCACCAGGGCCGCTACCACCTGTTCTACCAGTACAACCCGCGCGGATCGGACTGGGCGAACATGAGTTGGGGCCACGCGGTGAGCACGGATCTGCGTCACTGGCGCGAGCTCCCGGTGGCCATCCGCGACGACCGCGATGCGCAGATATATTCCGGGTCGGCGGTGGTGGACGCCCGCAACACCAGCGGCCTCGGCGCCGCCGCAGCGCCCCCGCTGGTGGCGATGTACACCGCCGACTATCTCAGCGGCCGGCAGGCCCAGTCGCTGGCCTACAGCACCGACGACGGTCAGACGTGGACCAAGTACCGCGGCAATCCCGTCATCGACCGGCATTCGGACAGTTTTCGCGACCCCAAGGTGTTCTGGTACGACGGCGGGCCGTCGCGCCGGTACTGGGTGGCAGCAGTGGCGGACCCGAATACGCGCAAGGTCCTCCTGTACCGATCCGACGACCTGCTGCGATGGCGGTATCTCAGCGACTTCGGTCCGCACGGCGACTACCTCGGGATCTGGGAATGCCCCGACCTGTTCCCGCTGCCCGCCGACGGCGACCCCGCACGGATCAAGTGGGTGATGGTGATCAGCCACAACCCCGCGACCGTCGACACCGCACCACTGCTCGGCGACCTGACCCCCGCGCTCCTGCGGGGTACCGGCACCCGCTACGTCGTCGGTGATTTCGATGGGACGCAGTTCACCGCCGACGGCCCACCGGTCGATCTCGATAGCGGACGAGACTTCTATGCCGGGGTGACGTTCAACAGCACCCCGGACGGTCGCCGGATCATGATGGGCTGGATGAGCAATTGGCTCTACGCCCAGCAGACGCCGACCGCGCCGTGGCGCGGCGCGATGGCGCTGCCTCGGGAGCTGCGGCTGCGGACCGTCGAGGGCAGGCCTAGGCTTGTCGCCTCGGTGGTCGACTCGATTGCCGCCGGCGGTCGCACCGTACTGCGCCGCGGCGGGTTCGCGCTGCACGGCCGCACCATCCTGCCGGTGAACCGGCGGGCCTACCGTGTCAGCGCGCTGTTCGACCCGGGCACCGCCCGCAGCGTCGGTCTCACCGTCCGCAGTTCACACGACGGGACGCAGCGCACCGAGATCCGCTACGACGTCGCCGCCGGACGCCTGTCGGTGGACCGGACGAAGTCCGGGAACGTTCTCTTCGGCCCCCTGTTTCCGTCCGTCGACTCGGTTCCCGTCGCCCTGCGCGACGGCAAGCTTCGACTCGACGTCTATGTCGACGCCTCGTCGGTGGAGGTGTTCGCCCAGAACGGGCGCCACAGCATCACCGATCTCGTCTTCCCCGACCCGACGAGCACCGGCTTGTCGGTGGAGGCCGACGGTGGTCGCGTGCACGTGTACGACCTGACGGTGACCGCCCTCGACTGACCGCCCGGCGACCCGACCGGACAAGGCCTGAGATGGCCCCGCCGGCCAGGCGCGTTTCAGAGTTCGGTGTAGCCGAGTCGGGTGGTGAGTCGGGTTTCGGTGTTGGGTTGGTTGGTGGTGTTGGGTGGGTCGGCGTGGGCGGTTCCTTTCCCGCGGCTGTGGCGGATGCGTTTGATGGTGTTTCGGGCGAGGTCGTGGGGGTGGTGGGTGTTGTTGACCCTGGGGGTGCCTTGGAGGCCGGTGTGACCGTTGAGGGTCCATTCGACTTGTCCGGCGTTGGGTCCGTGGGTTTGATACACGGTTTCCCACTGGTAGGGCTTGCCGCCGACGTTCCGATTGTTCGGACCACTGGTGGGGGTGAGTTTGTCGATGTCGGTGGCGCCGCCTTTGGCCCAGTCGGGTAGGTGGTGGGCTTGGGTGTGGATGAACGGCACGTCGGAGTCGGGGTTGGTGTCGCCGCGGTCGCGGGCGAACAGGGCACAGCGTTGGGCAAACGTGGCGGAGCGTTTCGCACGGCCGTGGTAGAGGATTTCGCGGGTGTGGTCACGGAACACGACCAGCGAGGGGTCCAACTGGGCGGCGACGTGCACGAGGTCGCCGACGGGGATGAGGGCACCGGTGGTGGTCAAGGCTTGTCCGCAGCCGGCTTTCAAATCGGCGATGGTGGCGGTGACGATGAATTGGCCGGGGATTGTGCGCGGGGACCCGAGGCCGCCGTGGCCGGTGAGGTAGTCACACATCGCTTCCAGGGCGTCGTGGTTGCGTTGGGTGGGGCTGCGGTGATCGCGGCGCCGGGCTTGGGTGAGGCGTTCGGCGGCGGCGGGGTTGTCGGGGTCGATGTCGGTGACCGACCCCCCG
>CAZVVS010000149.1:0-11395 GCA_964630585.1 uncultured Gordonia sp. | reverse complement strand
CTCGGTGTAGCGCATCATCGCGGTGTACATGTCCGGCTGCCCGGTCGGCAGGAACGTCGCGGTGAAATCGTCGACACGGATGCAGAACGGCTCCAGGTCGGTGCCGTCGACGAGGCGCCCGGCCCGGAACGAGTCGTAGACCGCCGTCGACGTGTTGCACAGGCCCTCCTGGCCGTCGGCGACGAGGCTGCGGGTGCCTTCGTAGCCCCACATCTTGCCGACGGCAACGGCGATGAGCAGGCTCAACAGCGCGAAGTGGAAGACGAGGTTGCCGAACTCGCGCAGATAGCCCTTCTCGGCGGACACCTCGAAGGTCCCGACCTTGCTCTGGTCGGGCGGATAGATCGTCGAACGCCAGCCACGTAGGTTCCCCTGGATCCGATGCGCGAGCTGTTCCGGATCCGCGTCGCCGTCGACGACGATCTCCTCGTGGCGCGGCATCCGGGCCAGGTTGCGCGGCACCGGCACCGGTCGCGCCCGCAGGCTGCGGAAATGCTCGGCCATGCGTGGCAGCAAGCAGCCGACCAGCGAGACGAACAACAGGACGTAGATCGCGGTGAACCAACTGCTGGCGAACACGTCGAACAGTTGCAGGCGGTCCATGAAGGTGCCGAGCCGGCCGTGGTTGTCGATGTAGGCCTGCGTCTTGGCTGCGTTGAGCGGGCGTTGCGGCAGCAGGGCGCCGGGAATGGCCGCAGCGGCCAGCAGGAACAACAGCGCCAGGGCGGTGCGCATCGATGTGAGAGAGCGCCACAGGTTGCGCACCGGGGCCACGAGGTAGCGCTGCAGCGACGACGGGCGCACCGGGGGCGGCGGCGGGTGAGCTTCGGGTGGCTTGGTCGCCACGGCGCCGCTCACAGCAGGATCCCGGCGTCGGGGGTGAACCGCGTCTGCAGCCAGGCCACGAAGTGGTCCCACGCCCCGGTCACCAGCGCGAAGCCGACGAGGAGCAACGTGATGCCACCGATGATCTGCAAGGCGCGGGTGTGCTCGCGCAACCAGCCCCAACTGCGCACCGCCCACGTCGAGGAGAGCGCAAGGACCACGAACGGGATGCCCAGTCCCGCGCAATAGGCCACCATCATCGCGACACCCTTGGCCGCGGTCGCCCCCTCGGTCCCGGTGACGGTCGCGACGATCGCCACCAGCGTCGGCCCCAGGCACGGCGTCCAGCCGAGTGCGAAGACCGCGCCCAGCAGCGGTGCGGCGAAGACTCCGAGGCGGCCGCCGTCAACGCGCTCGGCAGCGAACCGGCGATCGGTCTGGAGCGCGGGCACCAGGCCGATGAACACCAGACCCATCACGATGGTGATCAGGCCTCCGACGATCTGCAGCGGCCGGCCACCGGCCCCGCTGAACCGATCGGTGATGCCGAAGACGGTGGCCATCGCCAGGACGAACACGACGGTGAACCCGGCGACGAACAGCAGCGCCGCCCCGACCACCCGCCGCGCACCGACGTGTTCCTCCTGCCGCGTCTGCGCGACGGTGACCGCGGGCGCCTGCGCGCCGACCAGGCCGGCCAGGAAGGAGAGATAGCCGGGCACGAGCGGCACCACGCACGGTGACGCGAAAGACAAGAATCCAGCCACGACGCAAGCGCCCAACGCCAGCAGCAGCGGCCCGGAGGTCGCTGCGTCGGAGAGCGCGCTGGCGGTGTTCACGTCGTCGGGTTCACTTCGCTGGGTTCATTTTTCTGCGGCCACCCGGTTGACGGCCTCTTTGAGCTCGACCGCCTCGACGGCGCGCAGGTACACCACCGCCGGGCGGTGCTGACGGTCGAGGATCACCGTCGTCGGAACGACCGACGTCGGGGTCGTCAGCGCGGCGAGCCGGGCACCGGAGAAGTCGTAGATCGACGGATAGGTGACGCCGCGGTCGGCGACGAAATCGCGTGCCGCGCCCCGGTTGTCGCGCAGGTTGATCCCGAGGAAAGCGACGCCCTGGTCGCGGGTCTGCTCGTACGTCCGCTGCAGCAGGTCGGCCTCGCCGCGGCAGGGCCCGCACCACGAGCCCCACACGTTCACGACGACGACGTCGCCGTCGAAGTCCGACACCGCGACCTGCTTGTCGGTGACGAGCTCCGGCCCCGACAGCGGCGCGACCGGTTTGCGCTGCGACGGCTCGTAGTTGATGACGGTCTGCCCGCCGGGCGACACGAATTCCCAGGTGTCACCCTGCCGTACGGCATCCTTGCCGGTACCGCAGCCGGCGAGCACCGTCGCACCGACCACGACGACAAGCAGCGCCGTGGCGAGCGCGGCGGGCCGTCGAACCGAGAACCTGGCAAGCCGCACGCTCAGGCCCCCCGGATCAGCGGATCGGTGGCGCCCGCAGGCTCGGAGTAGACGATGTCGATGAGCGCATCACCGTCGTAGACGAGGCTGGTCACCGAGGCCAGCGAGCACTGCCGGTGGCGCGGGTCGTGCCACAGGCGCTGGCCCTCCAGGAAGCGGCGCAGCGTGTACACCGGCAGCTGGTGGCTCACACACACGACTTCGCTGCCGCGTGCCGCATCGCGGGCGGTGGTGGCCGCCCCCAGCATGCGGTGGGCGATCTGGATGTACGGCTCGCCCCACGACGGGGTGAAGGGGTCGCGCAACTTCGCCCAGTGGCGCGGCCGGCCCAGCACACCGTCGCCGACGGAGACCTTCAAACCCTCGAAGGCGTTGTCCGCCTCGATCAGGTCGTCGTTGGTGATGATCGCCAGCCCGTGCGACGCCGCGATCGGCGTCGCCGTCTCCTGGGCCCGCTGTAGCGGCGAGGCGAAGACGGCGGCGATCTCGTGGTCGGCGAAGGCATCGGCGACGGCCTGAGCCTGCCCCCGCCCGGTGTCCGAGAGGGCGAACCCGGGCAAGCGCCCGTACAGGATCCCCGACGGGTTGAACACCTCGCCGTGGCGCATCATGTGCACGACGGTGTGCTCGCCGGTGCGCATGCCGCTGCTGCGGATGATCTTCTCGCTCATCGGTTGTCCTACTCCCCGCTCGTAGCGGCTGCGGCTGCGGCTGCTGCACCCGGCAGCGCGGCGGCGATGGTGGCGAACGCGTCGTCGTCGAGGGCGGCGGAGACGAACCACGCCTCGAACGCGCTCGGCGGCGGATAGACGCCGGCGTCGAGCATCGCGTGGAAGAACGGGGCGAACCGGTAGGTCTGGGTGGCGCGCACCTGGTCGTAGTTGGTGATCGGCGTCGACGGGTCGTCGGTGAAGAAGACGCTGACGAGGTTGCCTGCGAACTGCACGCGGTGGCCGACGCCGGCCGCCTCCAGGGCCTCGCCCAGCATCGCGCCGAGCCGCTGGGCATTGGCGTCGAGGGCCGCATAGACGGCCGCATCCGCGTTGCGCAGGGTCGCGAGGCCGGCCGCGACGGCGACCGGGTTCCCCGAGAGAGTCCCGGCTTGGTAGACGGGCCCCATCGGCGCGAGGCGGCCCATGATGTCGGCGCGCCCGCCGAATGCCGCGGCGGGCAGCCCGCCACTCATCACCTTGCCGAAGGTGTACAGGTCCGCGACAACACCCTCCAGGCCGAACCAGCCCGCCGGACTGACGCGGAAACCGGTCATCACCTCGTCGATGATCAGCACCGCCCCGTTCTCGTCGCAGAGTCGGCGCAGGCCGGCGTTGAAGCCGGGAAGCGGTGCGACGGCTCCCATATTGCCCGCGGCCGCCTCGGTGATGACGGCGGCGATCTGCCCGTCGTGGTCGGCGAATGCGGCCTCCACGGCGGCGAGGTCGTTGTACGGGAGCACGATCGTGTCGTGCGCGGCGGCACCGGTCACGCCGGGCGAGGTCGGCAGGCCCAGTGTCGCCACACCCGACCCGGCCTCGGCGAGCAGCGCGTCGACGTGACCGTGGTAGCAGCCGGCGAACTTGATGATCTTGGCGCGGCCGGTGAAGCCGCGGGCCAGCCGCACCGCCGACATGGTGGCCTCGGTACCGGAGTTGACCAGGCGCACTTCCTCGACAGGGTCGACGCGGGCGACGATCTCCTCGGCGAGCTCCACCTCGCCCAATGTCGGTGCCCCGAACGACAGGCCGCCAGTGGCCGCACTGCGGACCGCATCGACGACCGCGGGGTGGGCGTGGCCAAGAATCATCGGCCCCCACGAGCACACCAGGTCGACGTAAACGTTGTCGTCGGCATCGACCAGGTGGCAGCCCTGCGCCGACGTGATGAAGCGCGGTGTGCCGCCGACGGCGGAGAACGCGCGGACGGGCGAGTTCACACCGCCGGGGATGACCTGGGCCGCGCGCGCGAACATCTCGGCCGACACGGCGGTACCGCGCACACGGTGATCGGGGGACGCAGTCACGACCTCCAGTGTGGCAAAGTCACCCGCCAAACCCCCAATCGGCTCAGGCACCTGTCAGGTTGCCGTGGCGTGTCAGCGCAGTGCGGCGGCAACGGCGTCGGCGATCCCCCGTTGACCTGCGGCGTTGGGATGCACCGTGGTGCGTGTCCGCGCCCCGACCATCGGCTCCACCCAGCGTCGCTCCGGTGGCGCGCACGCATCGCGTCCCGTCGAGGCCGACCACGTGTCCACATAGGTGGCGCCACCGGCCGTCGCGGCGGCGGCGATGGCACGGTTGAGCCGCACCTGCAGGTCGTCGAGGTAGGCGACGTCGCCGGCCGCGATGCGCATCACCGGGTAGCAACCACCGCGTGCCGGAAGGATGCGCGGATAGCCGACGACGAGCAGACGCGCATTGGGCGCGCGGCGCTTGACCAGTGCCACCGCGTCGACGAGGGCGGGCGCAATCGTCGTGGCGAGCTCGTCGTCGAACCGGGCGCCGCTGGTCCGACGGCATGGATCGCCGTCGACATCGGTCTCGGCGACGGCCCTGCACGCCTTGACCGCGTCGGCGAAGAGACGGCCGTCGTTGCCGCCGATCAGGAGGGTGACGAGTTCGGTCGAGGGCCCCAGCACGTCGGCCTGCGGTGCGACACCGAAATACTGCGCGACGGTGAGATCGGCGGTGGTGGCGGCTCCGCATGAGACGTCGGCGAACTCGGCGGTGGGTAGCCCGCGCAGTCGGCCCGGTACCGCGATCGTGCCGTCGTGAAGGCCACGTGCGATCAACTGCCCAAAGTTGAGCTGCGAGCGTAGGCACATCGCCGGGGAATCGGGAACAGTCGGGTCGATCCCCGATCCGGCCGCGAAGCTGTCGCCCAGGTGGGCGTAGCGGGCATTGGACACTTCGGGCTGCGTGGTGACCTCGGGCTGCGTGGTGACTTCGGGCCGCGGATCGCCTCGGGTACACGCTGTGCTCAATGCCCCAACAACCAACAGTGCCGCGGCCACACGGTTCAACACCACTCGATCAGGTTAATTCGCAACCCTGCACGCTTCCGACAACCCGGCAACGATCATGCGGCATTGACGAAGCCCTGTGGGATTGCGCGGCCCAAAGCCGGGCGAAACGAATACGGTAGAGCCATGGCTGCCGAAATCGATCCGACGACCCCCGATCAGATGACCGACACCACCACCGTGGACGGCCTGCGCGCCGCGCTGGACGGCCGGTGGAAGGACGTCCGCGACGAGTTGCGCATCGCACTGGACCGTGCCGACCTGCTCCCCGATCCCGCGCTCGACCTGGGGCCGTCGCGGGCGAAGATCCTCGCCGAGATGAAGGAGCTGGCCTCGCAGAACTTTGCGTCGGCGGGCTTCCGCACCGAGCACGGTGGTACCGGCGACGTCGGCCGGGCGATCGTCGGCATCGAGATGCTGGGTTACGCGGACCTGTCGCTCATGGTGAAGTCGGGCGTCCAGTGGGGCCTGTTCGGCGGTGCGGTGGAGAACCTGGGCACTGCACGCCACCACGAGCGCTACGTCGCCGACCTCATCGACCTCAAACTGCTCGGCTCGTTCGGCATGACCGAAACCGGGCACGGCTCCAACGTGCAGGCACTGGAGACCACCGCGACGTATGACCCGAACACCGGTGAGTTCGTGATCGACTCGACGACACCGTTGGCCCGCAAGGACTACATCGGCGGTGCTGGCGAGCACGCCACCGTATCGGCCGTGTTCGCGCAGCTGATCACCGGCGGACCGGGCGAGGAACCGACCAACCGCGGCGTGCACTGCTTCTTCGTGCCGGTGCGCGGCGACGACGGCGAGGATCTACCCGGCGTCACGACCTCCGACTGCGGCTACAAGGGTGGGTTGCGCGGCGTCGACAACGGGCGCTTCGTGTTCAACGAGGTCCGCATCCCACGGGAGAACCTTCTCAACCGGTACGCCGACGTGGCCGCGGACGGCACCTACAGCTCGCCGATCGAGAGCGACAACCGCCGGTTCTTCACCATGCTCGGCACTCTCATCCGCGGCCGCGTCTCGGTGGGTGCGACGGCGGGCGCCGCGGCCCGCAAGGCACTGGCCCTCGCGATCCGGTACGCACTGGTGCGCAAGCAGTTCGACGCCCCCGACGGCACCTGTGAGATCACCATCCTGGACTACCGCGCCCACCAGCGGAAGCTGCTGCCCCTGCTGGCGAAGTCATACGCGATCGCGTTCGCGCAGAACGAGTTGACCGCCGAGTTGCACGACGTCCAGTCACTCGAGGTCGACACCGTCGACCCGCACCGGCAGCGGCTGCTGGAGAGCTGGGCCGCCGGGCTCAAGGCTTACGGCAGCGGCCACGGCAGCCACACCATCAACGTGTGCCGCGAAGCGTGCGGCGGCGCCGGATACCTCGACGAGAACCAGCTGTCGATCCTGCGCGGCGACATCGATGTGTTCACGACCTTCGAGGGTGACAACACGGTGCTGACGCAACTCGTCGGCAAGGAACTGCTGGGCTCCTACTCCGACGAGATGCGCGGGCTCAACGCTGCGGGCTGGGTGCGGTTCGTGGCCGGGATGGTCGGCGACGTCGTGGCCGAGAAGACTGCGGTGCGCCAGGTCGTGCAGACCCTGCTGGACTCCTCCGACGAGGATCCCGATAAGTCGGAGCTGACCAACCGCGGCACGCAGATCCGCCTGTTCCGCAATCGTGAGGACCACCTGCGACGCACCTGTGCGCAGCGGCTGCGCAAGGCCGCCGACGCCGACGACCCGTTCACCGTCTTCAACAACACGCAGGACCACTTGCTCAAGGCAGCTACCGCCCACACCGAGCGCCTGGTCCTCGAGTCGTTCATCGAGGCCATCGACACGTGCGATTCGCGGTCGGCGGCGGAGCTGCTCGGCAAGGTCTGCGACCTGTTCGTGTACTCGGCGCTCGAAGCCGACCTGTCTTGGTTCCTGATGCACCGGCACGTGTCGGTCGAGCGTGCCAAGGCGATCCGTCGTGGGGTCAATGATCTCTGCGAGCAGTTGCGCCCACATGCGCGCACTCTGGTCGACGCATTCGGCATCCCGGAGGCACTCCTCACCGCGCCGATGCTCGAACACGGCTGAGCCAGCGGCTAGAGACCCATCTTCACGGCCAGATGCGCCTCGGTGAGTTCGATGCGCAACCGTTCGACGTCGCGCGCCCAGGCCTGCGCCAGCTTGCCGTTCGCCATCCGGATACCGATGCCCTTCCGGCCGCGTGGAACGGCTGGGAGCTCGCCCAGCGCGGTGGCCTTCTCCCAGTCCTTGTAGTCGTTGCCGGTGTTGGGCGGGTAGATCTTCGCGATATCGGCCAGGTTGATCCGGCGGGTCCCACAGCGCAGTGTCCTGTCGGTGAGCTCGACGCTGGCGTAGGTGCGGGCCGCGGTGATGAACAGATATGTCGGCCCGGTGATGACGATGAAGAAGATGATCATCACTGGCCAGTGGACCTGCCCCGGCCCGAGGGCCTCCATGAGCAGGATCGCCCCGATGAGGACCGGGCCGATCAGCATCGGCCACCAACCGCTGCCCTGTTCGGCGAACAACACCTCGCCGAAGTCCTCGTCGACGGACGAGAGGCCGTCATCGGGTGCGGCAGACTCATCGGCGTCGTTCGGGTCCGCGGCGTCGAAATCCTCGTCGTTCGAGCCGACACGCTCGGCGGGGTCACTCATGGTGGTGTCCCGTCCCTTCGTTCCGGTGGTTCGGCGCGGGCGGCTGTGAATATCCCTGCCACGGCGTGGTCGGGAAGGCCTGCGCCAACGCGGCCGGTGTCTTGGCGTAGGCCCGGAACTGGGCCATCTCGCGGCAGTAGGTGTCCGCGTCGCGCCGCATGAGTAGCAGAAGCGCCGCGGCCGCACACACCCCGGCGACGATCTGCGGTGCCTGCGTCCAGACCCGTTCGCCGGCGAATGCCATGACTCCGCCGACGAGGACGTATGCACTCAAGCCCGACAGGATCAGCCGCGCCCATGTGTATCCGGCGCGCGCGAAGTACATCGCGGTCAGGGCGATCGCCGCACCGACCAGGACGGCGACGACCAAGGATGCGACGATCAGCCCGGGGTTGGTCATCATCTCTGCCGACCGGCGCACGGTCTCGCTCGCGTCTTTGGGCAGTTCCGCCAACCGCTTGTCCATCGCGTCGCGCACCGTCGGGTAGCTCCCGATCTGGGTCAGCGCCAGCGCCGCGATGACCACGAGCCACAGTTCGGTGGCGATCGCGATCGAGCTGATCAGCGCGGGCCGCTGGGGTGGTTGCGGCGGCATCGGGCCCGCGGGGTGGGCAACGGTCATGACTACCAGGTTACTGACCGGCCGACCCACTCACCCAACCGGCGACCTCGGCCGCCCAGTAGGTGAGGACGATCGACGCACCGGCGCGCCGGATCGACGTCAATGATTCGAGCACCGCCGAGCGGCGGTCGATCCAGCCGCGCTCGGCGGCTGCACTGATCATCGAGTACTCGCCGCTGACCTGATAGGCGGCGACGGGGACCGGTGACTGCGCGGCCACGTCGGCGAGGATGTCGAGGTAGCCCATCGCCGGCTTCACCATGACCAGGTCGGCGCCCTCGGCGAGGTCGAGCTCCAATTCGCGCAGCGCCTCGGCGCGGTTGGCCGGGTCCTGTTGGTAGGTGCGCCGATCCCCGTCCAACGACGAGTCCACGGCGTCGCGAAACGGGCCGTAGAAAGCCGACGCGTACTTCGCGGTGTAGGCGAGCAGTGCGGTGTCGGTGTGGCCGGCCTCGTCGAGCGCCGCGCGGATGGCGGCGATCTGGCCGTCCATCATCCCGCTGGGACCGAGCATGTGCGCCCCGGCCCGCGCTTGCGCCACCGCCATCGCCTGGTACCGGGCCAGGGTGGCGTCGTTGTCGACGCGCCCCTGATCGTCGACGACGCCGCAGTGCCCATGGTCGGTGAACTCGTCGAGGCAGGTGTCGGCCATGAGGACGGTGTCGTCGCCGAAGTCGGCGCGCAGCGCGGCCAGCGCTCGGTTCAGGATTCCGTCGGCGCTGTCGGCACCGGATCCCAGGGCGTCCTTGTCCTGGGCGCACGGTACGCCGAACAGCATCAGCCCGCCGACCCCGGCAGCGACCGCCTCCTCGGCGGCGGTGCGCAGCGAATCGAGCGTGTGCTGCACGACGCCGGGCATCGACGCGATCGGCTTGGGCTCGTCCAGACCGTCCGCGACGAACATCGGCAGCACCAAATGGTGCGGCGCGAGGTCGGTCTGGGCCACCAGGCGGCGCACGGCCGCAGTCGAGCGGAGACGGCGCGGACGGATCGTCGGGCCGGTCACGCGTTCAGCAGTCACGCCGTCGAGTCTAAGGTCGCGCGTCGCCAGTTAGCGAAAACGCTCGCTTTCCGAGCGCAATCGCCAGTTGATCAACCTAGGACCGCGAGCGGCGCGACTTCTTGCGCGGCGGGGGCAGTGCGCCCTCGGCACGCAGCCGCGCGGCGTGCGCAGCAAGCGCCTCGACGAGGTCGGGCACCGATGCCGTCTCGGGCCGCACATCGACGCGGAGGCCGAACTCGACCGCGGTCTCAGCGGTCTTCGGCCCGATGCACGCGACGATGGTCCGCGCGTGCGGCTTGCCTGCGATCCCGACGAGGTTGCGCACCGTCGAACTCGACGTGAAGCAAACCGCGTCGAACCCACCGGTCTTGATCATCTCGCGGGTCTCCGCGGGCGGCGGGGCCGCGCGCACGGTGCGGTAGGCAGTGACGTCGTCGATCTCCCAGCCGCGTTCCCGCAGGCCTTCGGCGAGGGTCTCGGTGGCGATGTCGGCACGCGGCAGCAGCACACGGTCGACCGGGTCGAAGACCTCGTCGTAGGGCGGGAAGTCCTCCAGCAGGCCCAGCGAGGACTGCTCGCCGGACGGGACCAGCTCGGGCTCGATGCCGAACGCACGGACGCGATCAGCGGTGGCCTCGCCGACGCAGGCGATCTTCACACCGGAGAACGCGCGGGCGTCGAGGCCGAACTCGGCGAACTTCTCCCACACTGCACGAACTGAGTTCGTGGAGGTGAACACCACCCACTGGTAGCGGCCGTCCACGAGGCCCTTGACGGCGCGCTCCATCTGCGCGGGCGAGCGCGGGGGCTCGACGGCGATCGTCGGCACCTCCTTGGGGATGGCGCCGTGCCCGACGAGGCGATCGCTCATCTCGCCGGCCTGCTCCTTGGTGCGCGGTACGAGGACCGTCCAGCCGTAGAGGGCGCGCGTCTCCCACCAGGAGAGCTTGCCGCGCTGGGTCACGACCTTGCCGATGGTGACCAACAGCGGACCGAGTAGCTCGCCACCCGAATCCGCAGCGGTCTCCAGGGTGGCCTCGATGGTGCGCTGTGCGCACGTCGTGCCGTTGACGGTGATGGCGACCGGCGTGGTAGCCGCCAGGCCGTTGTCGATCAGCGACGCGGCGGCCTGGGCGAGATGGCCGGCCGTGCTGTGCAGGACGAGGGGGCCGGGCGCAGCGGCCAGTGCTGCCCAGTCGACGTCGCCGCGCACGTCGGCGACGGTGTAGCCCGAGCCGAGCGGCATGCCGGCGTAGCTGGGCACGACCGCCGCGGCGGGCAGGCCGGGCAGAACCTCGAAGGCCACCGAGGTGCGTGCGACGGCGCTGACCTCGGCCAGGACCGCGCTGGAGGTCAGCGGATCACCGGCGACGACGCGCACGACGTCGGTCCCGGTCTTCGCGATCCCGACGAGGGTCTTGGCGACGTCGGCGGGGGCGCCGAGCGCCGGGTGCACACTGACCGGATCTTCCGACGGGGACTCGGCATCGACGTCGTCGGCCGTGTCGACGGCTTCGCGGTCGACCGGCTTGGTGCGCCGTGTGGTGGGAGCGGCCTCGGGTCGGTGGACCGAGCCGATCAGTTCGACGACGCCGGGCGGGACGTCGGGATCGATGAAGGCCGTCGTGGCATTGCACAAGACGCTGCGCGCCCGGACCGTCAGCAGGTCCGGGTCGCCGGGACCGGCGCCCACGAACAGAATCCGTCCGGGGTTGACCTTTTTCGTCGTCCGGCTCATCACTCGCACTCTCCTACCCCGCTCGGGGCGGTAGT
>CAZVVS010000148.1:0-11433 GCA_964630585.1 uncultured Gordonia sp. | reverse complement strand
GAGGAGCGCCCGGTACTCGTCGATCACGGTGTCGATCGGTCGGTGGTCGTCGTCGGTCCCGGTCGCGGTCACGACGTCGTACCAGGGCTCGATCTCCATGCGACCGGCGTGCCATCGCAACAGGTGGCCGGGCGGGACGCGACGGACGCCTTCCCAGAAGGTCCGGGTCGAGTGGTCCAGCAGCCCGAGGGTGAGGTACGTCGACCAGGCGCGCTGGTCCGGGACGGCCGGCACGCCCGCGGCGAAGAGCGCGCCGATCTCGCTGGCCACGACGAGCGTCCCGTCTTCGCGGCAGTGGTAGTGGAGGGGCTTGACACCGAAGCGGTCCCTCGCTGCCAGCAGCGTCCCGCTCGACTCGTTCCAGAACAGCACCGAGAACATGCCGATCAACCGGTCCAGGCAGGCCGCTCCCCATCGGTCGAAGGCCGCGAGCAGCACCTCCGTGTCTGTCCGCGTACGGAACACGTGGTCTGGCAACTCGCGCCGCAGTTCCACGTGGTTGTAGATCTCACCGTTGAACGCGATGCGCGTGCCGGACGGACCCACCAGCGCCTCGTCGGCGGCCGGGGAGCGGT
This sequence comes from uncultured Gordonia sp., assembly GCA_964630585.1. GTDB lineage: Bacteria > Actinomycetota > Actinomycetes > Mycobacteriales > Mycobacteriaceae > Gordonia. The sequence continues at coordinate 10,858 of CAZVVS010000148.1, read as the reverse complement.
CGATGATGCTGAGCCTGTTGGTGCCGAGCGATCCACCGACCGTCGCGCCGCCGTGAACCCACTGGGCGTCGGGTCCACGGTGGTGCTGGTGGCGGACCATCGCCTCGACGGCGTCCTGGCTGGCTCCGGGACCGAAGATCCCGGCGATCCCGCACATCAGGGCGGCGGCGCAGACGCGAGGAGCGCCTCGGCGCGGGCCCAGTCATCGAGGTCGTCGATGTTGACGCTCGTCGCGGGGTCGAGCACGACGGCTTCGAGACGGTCGCCGTAGGGATCGCCTCGACGGATGCCGTCGGCGCGCAGTACGTACACCGAGCCCTCGCGGTGCAGCGCCGGTGGGAGGTCCTGGCGGCGGGCGATCGGGCTGGCGTCGCCGGTGCTGAGGCGAAGGTCGCCGCCTGGCTCCCGTAGCCATACCCAGTGGGGGTTGTGCTCGGGTGGCACGGGCAACATGGTCGCGACGGCGTCGGCCCCGGAGGACTCGAGCAGGGCGATGCAGCGGTCGACGAGTCCCGCCGGTCGGAACGGACTTGTGGGTTGCAGGAGGCACACGGCGTCGAAGGCGTCCGCCAACGTGAGCAGAGCGTGTTGGAGCACCGCGAGCATCGGCGTGTCGTCCGCGGCCAGCTCTGCGGGCCGAAGGAAGGGAACCTCGAGGCCCAGATCGGCGCCCAGTGCGGCGATGTCCGCGTCCTCGGTCGTGAGGACCACCCGGGTGAGGCGCCGCGCCGCCAACGCGGCATCGGCGGTGTAGGCGAGCAGGGGCCGGCCGCCGAGCAGCCGGGTGTTCTTCCCGGGGACGCCTGTGGAGCCGCCTCGGGCCGGGATGAGGCCGAGTACCCGCATCAGTAGGCGAGGCGTTTGTCGACCCGGAGGGGCACCTCGGCCAGGAGCTGCGCGATCCGCGGACCGGCTCGACCGTCGCCGTAGAGGTGGTCTGGGGCGAAGGGGCCGTGCTCGAGGTGGCAGTCGATGGCGCGGCGGATCGCCTGCCGGTCGTACTCGACGTCGATGACGTTGGCGCCGCGCTCCCGTCCCCGTTGCCGGGAGCCGACGTTCACTGTGGGGATCCCGAGGAACGAGCACTCGCGGATGCCGACGCTGGAGTTGCCCACCAGTGCCCGAGCGCCGCAGAGCAGCTGGAGAAAGTCGTCCGGGGCGAAGTTCTTGAAGAAGTGGATGTTCGACGGCTGCTCGATCTCGCGGAAGGACCGGATCGCGTTGGAGGTGCCGTCGGACCCCGCGTCGACGTTCGGCCAGAACCACAACGTGGGCCGCCCCGTGGCGTGCACCGCATGCAATGTCTCGACGACCTGCGCCCGTGCCGCGTCGTGCTCGGTGGTCACGGGGTGTTGGAGCACGACGAGGTAGCCGTCGTCGAGGTCGATGCGGTCGCCCACCCCGCCGTACCGCTCGAAGGGGTCGAAGTCGAGGTCGGCGGGATGGGTCAGCGAGGCCGCGAGGTCGATGGACGGGCAGCTCGTCACGAACACCGTCGTCGGGTCCTCGCCCATCCTCACGATGCGCTCACCAGCCAGCGTCGTCGCCGCGAAGTGGACGTCGGCGAGCTTGGTGATGGCGTGGCGCACCTTCTCGTCGATCGAGCCGCTCACCTCGCCGCCCTGGATGTGGGCGAGCGGAATGTTCATGAACGACGCTGCGATCGCTGTGGCCAGGGTCTCGTAGCGGTCCGCAACGGTGACGACCACGTCCGGTCGCAGTGACGCGAAGGTGGTGGAGAGGTCGAGCAGCGCGATGCCCGTGGTCTTGGCCATCGTCGTTGGATCGTCGCCTTCGACCACGTTGGAGGAGCGGGCCGCGATGGTGAAGCCGTCCCGTTCGATCTGGTCGACGGCGCTCCCATACCGGTCGAGCAAGGCGGACCCGCCCACCACCAGCTGGAGGTCGAGGTCCGGGTGATCGGCGATGGCTTGGAGCGCGGTCTTCACACGGCTGTAGCTGGGACGCGCGGTGATCACCACGCAGACGCTTCGACGGCTCACCGGAGCTCGACGTCGTCGACGGTGATGGGCTCGTCGGCCACCACGGCCCGGCGTAGTCGTCCACCCACGAGGGTGGCGCGCTCAGCAGGCGGTGTGCCACCGCCCGGCTTCTTGGCGAGGAGGTCGTCGGGGGTGAGGACGTGACCGACCGGGAGGGGCCCGCTGGCGACAAGGCTCCTCGTGAACATCTGGCGCAACTCGTGGCGTCCGACCGCGGCCTCGTCCTTGTCGATCGGGTGCTCCAGCATCGTGGAGATGAATCGCGTGCCCTCGACGAGCTGGCGCAGCTCGGTGGTGGTGACCGACGAGCTGACGTCGGGTCCGAAGGACTCGCGGCTCAGGGTGACGTGGAGCTCGATGACGGTCGCGCCGAGGGTCACCGCCGCCAGTGCCGGGAAGATCGTGCCCGAGTGGTCCGACAGTCCGACCGGACGGCCGTACCGGTCGGCGAGGATCCCGAGGAGATTGAGGCCCACCTCTTCCGGCGGGCATGGGTAGGTCGAGCTGCATTGGAGCACCGTGACCTCGGCGCCGGTGGCTCCGAGGCGCTCGACGGCCGTGTCGAGCTCGGCCAGGCCACTCATGCCGCTCGAGACCAGCACCGGGACCCCTGCTGCGGCGCAGGCGTCAAGGAGGTCGAGGTTGGGTACCTCGCCGGAGGCGACCTTCATCGCGTCCACTTCGAGCTCGCGCAACAGGGCGACGGCTTCGAGTGAGAACGGTGAGCTGATGAACAGGAGGCCGACCTCACGGGCGTGGTCGCGGAGGCCGCGCCACTGTTCGGGCCGGAATTCCATGCGTCGCCAATAGTCGTACCGCGATGCGTCCTGAGGGCTGAATGGAACTCGCCACGGCTCCTGGGCAGTGCTCTCGGCTGCGGCGAGATGAGTCTGGAACTTGACGGCGTCGGCCCCGGCGGCAGCGATGGCATCGACGTACGCGTGGGCGGTGCCGAGGCTGCCGTCGTGAGCCTGTGCGACCTCCCCGACGATCATGACCTTGCCGGCGGCAGGCCACGCTGTGGGAGTCACCGAAATCCCGCCGGCTCTTCGCCAGGCTGCGGATCGAAGGCGAACATGGCCAAGGCGAAGGCAAGCGACGGCGCCGCGATCCTGGTGGCCGCGTGCGACATGTCGGCGAGCGCCCACGCAGCGAAGGCGAGGGTCCAGGCGCGTCCCCACGGGATCTTCTGCCGTCGATACCCTTGGACGACCAGAGCGACCAGGCAGCCGATGGCGACCAGGCCCAGGATTCCGTGTTCAGCAAGCAATCGCGTGTACTCCGTGTGCGAGGAGTACACCTTCCGGTTGATCTCGATGGCCTCGGACTGACCCACTCCGATCCCGAGCACGATGTGCTCGAGGAAGGTCTCATATTCCTTCCGAACCAGTTCGGAACGCATGTCGGCCTCGTGCTTGTTCGAGTATCTCGTCTGGAGGGCGCCACCGGTGAATTGGTCGACTCGGGGATACACCACGACCGCACCGATCAGGCCCACGACGAGGACGAGGGCGAGGACCCGAGCGGCCGTACTGCGCCGTCGGAGCAGCAATGGCAGCGCTGCGAGCAAGGCGACCGCGAAGTTCGTCATCCCTCCCCGGGAGAAGGTGAGGCCACCCTGGACGAGGAACCACATGGACATCAGCGCCGCAAGGGCAGGTCGCACGAAGCCCGACTCACGGATGGCGAGCAGGATGAAGCACAGGGCTCCGAGGCCGAGTATCGCCGAGACTTGGTTGGGACCGAACCCTCCCGTTGCCTTGAAGTTCGAGTCACTGAAGAAGTCGCTCGCGGACAGATGGCGTGCCGCGTCGGTGCCGACTGCCGCAGTCGCGACCACGGGGGTGACGAGACACCACAGCACTGGCCGCATCGAGAACCACGGGCCGGCGAGGTTTGACACGAAGAGGGCCCCGAGGCCGAGCGCCAGCAACCCGCCGATGTTGAACGTCACCGGTTCGATGCCCGCCAGCGGGCCGAGGTTCACGAAGGGAATGGCGCAGGCGGGGATCAACACAGCGAGAAAGGTGATCGCCACGCCGGAACGCTGAGGGTTCCCCACGAACCGGATGAGCCCCGCGATGAAGATCAGGATGAGCAGGTACTTGGCGAGCTCCCACGGCACCATGGCACGGGTCTGGCGCCACAGGACCTCAGCGCCCACGACGTATGCGGCGACCCGCAAGAGCGGACCCGGCGACCGGGCCGCCGCCATCACCCAGAATGCTGTCACGACCGTTGCAGCAGCGTGCGCCGTCGCGATGCCCCGGTTGGCGTTCATCAAGAGGCCGAGCGGGACGTGGAGCGCCAGGAGCAGCACCAGGAACCCGAGTGGCAGACGTCGATCGAGCCGTGTCGAGACTCGGCCAATGGGCGTCGGCTCGAGTGAAGTGCTCGACGGAAGGGTCACAGTTCCCGAAACCTAGCGTTCAACTGACCAACCGGGCATAGCGCCGGATGTGTTCGGTCACGGCATCGATGGCCTCGTGGCGGTCGAAGAGTCGACCGAACACCTCGACCGAGGCCAGCTTCGCGGCCAGGTACGGGTCGACCTCCGATCCAAGGCGGACGATGGCTCGCTGCGGTAGGTCCAGGAGATCGGCGACGTACCCGTCAACCCAGAAGTCCTGATCGACGCGCAGGAAGTGGTATCCGTACATCGGGAAGCCCGCTTTCGGCCGATGGGCGATAGACGCCGGTAGCCGCCTGGCCGCGACCCGCCGGACGATCGCCTTGTTGACGACGAAGGGGTGCTTCGGGCTCTCCAGTCGACGGCTGTTCGCGAGCTTGAACTTGACCGGCAAGTTGATGCCGAATCGGAGCACGGTCTCGTCGAGAAAGGGGAACCGGGCCTCCACGCCGGCGGCCATTCCCAGTGCATCGTTGCGGTGCAGCAGGGTCGTCAAGTGCTCGCCGAGCCAGATCAGCACCTGACCGTGGCGCTCGGCATCCCGCGGGGGGAGGAACCCGAAAGCTTCCTTGCTGCCCGCTTCGAGATCTGCGCGCTCGAAGTGGCCGACGAGCTCGGCCACGAAATCGGCCTGGCTGGCACCCCGGGGTGCCAGCACGGGGCCGTAGGGCCCGGGGACGCGACGGCTCGCCCACCTTCGGGCACGAGTCCCGGTGTCGAGCGCGTGGCGGTAGCGCATCGCCGCGGTCTCGGTGTAGCCGAAGAACAGCTCGTCGGCGCCCTCGCCCGTGAGGACGGACTTCATCCCGTGGTCGTGAGCCGTTTGCGCCACGCGCCCGAACGGAAGCGCGTTCACGTGCGTGATCACCGGCGCCTCGAGGTGCCAGGTGGCGCGTGCCCAGTCGTCGAGCAGCGCCTCACGCGGGAAGGCCGACACCACGAGTCCCTGGCCAAGGTGCGTCGCAGTTGACTGGGCTGCGAGTCGTTCCGACCGGTCACCGCCGACGTCGGAGGTGAAGAGCGTCGGTGGCTCCGTCTGTGCCGTCGCCATGGCGGCGATCAGCGATGAATCCACCCCTCCACTGAGAAAGGCGCCGACCGGCGCGTCGCTCACCGTCATGCGCGACACCGCGGCCTGCAGGATCTCCTCGAGGTCGTCGGCGAGATGCTCGGCGTCACGCTCCCCGAGGTCGGCGTGGAGGTTCGGGTCCACCTCGTCCGATGGCGACCACCACGAGGCGACCTGTGGACGCTCGCCTGCCGCGGCGAAGAGGAGATGGCCAGGGGGCAGCAGGTGGACGCCTTCGAAGAGGGTACGACGCGACGAGCGGTCCACCTGCCCAGTGAGGGCGAAGGTTGCTTGCATGGGGTCGGGGCGGAGCCCGTGGAGCGGCCGCAACGACTTCGCCTCGGACGCCCAGGCGAGTCCACCATCCGCCTCGCACCACAGCATTGGCTTCACGCCGAGGCGGTCCCTGACGAGCCACACGCATTGCCGGACGAGATCAGCGAAGGCGAAGGCGAACATCCCGTGCAGCAAGGGCAGGGTTTCCTCGATGCCCCAGAGCCGAATGGCGTGGAAGACCACCTCGGTGTCCGATCGGCCCCGGAAGATCACCCCGGCCCGTGCTAGCCGGTCGGTGAGGTTGCGGTAGTTGTAGATCTCGCCGTTGAAGGTCAGGGCGTGCCGACCGTCGCTGAACGGTTGCGCACCGGCGCTGGTCAGGTCGAGGATGCTCAACCGGGCGGCGGCCAAGCCGACGCCGCCCTCGACCACCGATGCGGCATCGTCGGGCCCTCGGTGGCTGATCATGGCCAGCATCGCGTCGAGGGACTCAGCCCTTGCGCTCTTCCCCGGGCGCATCAGGACCCCGGCGATGCCACACATGGGGCTACTTGTTGGCGCGGATCTGCTGGCGCTTTCCCGGCCGGCTTCCGTTCGCCTTCCTCGCCCGTGTCGCGGGACCGTAGGCGAGGTGGCTGCTGTCGACGTAGCCGTAGTCGACGTAACCGTAGGCAACCTCGTGTGGGGCGGCACTGAGAACCGTCCCGACGAGTGGGGCCCCGACCTGGCGAAGCGAGTCCACCGATCGATGGACCCGTCGCTTGCTGCTGAGTCCCGACGCGGTGAGGAAGATGGTCGCGTCCACCGCGCGAGACAGCACGAGTGCATCGGTGACGGGGAGCACCGGCGGTGAATCGATGACCACGACGTCGTACCGGTCTGCCAGCGTGGTGAGGATCTCCCGGAACGCCTCGCTGCCGAGCAACTCGGATGGGTTTGGTGCGAGCGGGCCGGCACACAGCACGTCAAGGTTCGGGAGGTCCGGCGCCGGCCGGATCACGCTGTCCAGGTCGGACTCATGGAGGAGCACGGAGGTGAATCCGACGTGCCGGTCGAGGCCGAAGTACTCGTGCATGCGCGGTCGGCGCAGGTCACAGTCGATGGTGATCACCGACTTGCCGGACTGGGCGAAGGCGGCGGCCAGGTTGACGCAGCAGGTCGTCTTGCCTTCGCCAGGCTGCGCGCTGGTGACCTGAATGCTCTGGATGTTGGTTTCGAGCGCGAGGAACTCGACGGAGGTGCGTAGAGACCGGAAGGCCTCAGCTGTATGGGACATCGGTTGGCTGGTGATCACGATCGATCGGTCGCTGTCCTCCGAGTGGATCGGGATCACCGCAAGGGACGGCAGGTTGCGCGACGCTGCTGCGACGTCGTCGATCACGCGGATGGTGTCGTCGAGGTGCTCCTGCACGAAGACGACGGCGATGCCCAGGATCAGTCCGAGGACGAGCACCACGGTCATGTCCTGTCGGTGGTTCGGAGACACCGGCGTCGTCGGCACGTCCGCGGGGGCGAGGATCTCGACCGGAGGCCTGCTGTTGATGAGTCCCTGCTGGGTCTCGAGCTCTCCGAGTTGGAACGTGTAGGCGTTGGCGTTGTTGTTCAGGGTCTGGAGCACCTGCTGCGTCTCGGTGATCTGAGTGTCGAGCGCAGCGATTCGCGCTGGGTCGACCGTGGATGCGCGTTCCTGGTTGAGCTGCGCAAGTTGCTGCGAGTTCGAGGCGATCGATGCCTCGACATCGTCGAGGCTGTTCTGGACCTCCTGCCTCGCACGCACCACGGTTCGGCGGTTCTCGGCGGCCCGCCGCTCGCTGTGGACCTCCGCGTAGGTGTTCGCGACCAGAGCCACTCGTTCCGGGTCGCTGCCCGACGAGGTGATCTCCAGGACGTCGTCGACGCCCCCGGCATCGACCGTCACACTGGCGGCGAAGCCGAGTTGATCCGCGACGGCCTGAGCGGTTTCGGCGCTGGTCATGAGACGAGCCTCGTTCTGGACGCGGCGCGCCGGATCGTTCGACAGCTGCTCGGTCACGACGGAATCGGCGGCACCGGCCTTCAAGAGGGCGGTGGCGGTCGCCTCGTACACCGGAGCCTTCCGATACGACGACGCAGCGCCCAGCACGAGGACGATCAACATCACGACGATGAGGGTCCAGCGTCGCCGACGGATGACCACGAGCGAGGCCCTGAGGTCGAAGTCGTTGGAGCTCGGCGTGGCGTTCTGCGCGTACATGGGAGAGCCGCACCTTAGCCGTCGAGTGCCTGACCCCGTGATCGCCCCTGAACACCGCTGCGGGACGCTGCACCCTTCGGAGGTCTCGATCAATTCGGAGCCTCGATGGATGTCCGAGCTGGCTCCCGCGTGCGAGCGTCCCCATTGGTGAGGGTCGTTGCTGTGTAGGGCGAATGAGCTACCTTTGCGACCCGAGCAGATTCCGGGTGTGACGGGCAGGGCAGAGGGCCAGTGGCCGATCCGGGGTGCTCCGCCGTGAATCGCACCGGCGGGACCTGAACGGCGTGGAACGGGAGGAGGGGGGTTGACACCAGGTCATTCGGGGCCCGACACCCCCGACAGTGGGTCCAGGTGGCGTTTGCTCATCCGACACCGATTCGGTTTCCAGGCCGGTGTCGATGCGCTGTCGTGGTCGGTGGCCATCGTTCTCGCCACCCTCTTGCGGTACGACTTCGCCTACGAGGGGCTGAACTGGGCGCGGCTGGTCCTGCTGATCCCCATCGCGATCGCCATCCACGTCGTGGTAGGGACCGCGGGGGGCCTCTACCTCGGCCGTTGGCGCTTCGGCAGCTTCGAAGAGGTCGCCGCTCTGACGCGCTGTGTCGTCGTCGCCACCGTCTCCATCGCTTTCGTCAACCGCTTCCTGTTCGACTACCTGATCCCGGTGAGCGCCACCATCCTGGCGGGGTGCCTCGCGCTGCTGTTCATGGCGGGGGCCCGGTACACCTGGCGACTCGTTCTCGAGCGGCGCATGCGCCCGTCCGAGGAGACGGCCCTTCGAGTGCTCGTGTTCGGCGCCGGTGAGGGCGGCCTCCAGGTCATCAACGCCATGTTGCGCAACCCCTCGAGCCCGTACCTTCCGGTTGCTCTGCTCGACGACCATCCGTACAAGCAACACCTGCGCATCAACGGGGTGCCGGTGAGCGGCGACCGCGACGACATGGCCGACGTGGCCCGCACCTTCGACGCCTCGGCCATCGTCATCGCCATCCCGAGCGCCGGCGCCGGCCTCATCGCGGAGCTCTCGGAGCGGGCCGCGGACGCCGGGCTCGACGTCATGGTGCTTCCGCCGGTACGCGAGCTCTTCGGCGGCGACGTCGGCGTGGCCGATATCCGTCCCATCAGCGAGTCCGACCTGCTCGGACGCCACGAGGTCGACACCGACGTGTCGTCGATCTCGAGCTACATCACCGGCCGTCGAGTGCTGGTGACCGGCGCCGGCGGCTCGATCGGCAGCGAGCTGTGCGCCCAGCTCTACCTCTTCGCCCCTGCTGAGCTGGTCATGCTCGACCGTGATGAGTCGGCCCTGCACGCGGTCCAGCTCGCCATCGAGGGACGAGCCCTGCTCGACTCGCCGAACCTCGTCGTGGCCGATCTCCGAGACCGCGAGCGGATGGCCGCGATCTTCGCCGAGCACGAGCCGGAGGTCGTGTTCCACGCCGCCGCGCTGAAGCACCTGAGCCTTCTCGAACGACACCCCTCCGAGGCAGTCAAGACCAACGTGGTCGGCAGTGAGCTCCTCTTGGAGCTGGCCCTCGCCCATGACGTCGATCGCTTCGTCAATGTCTCAACCGACAAGGCCGCTGATCCCCAGAGCGTCCTCGGGTACACCAAGCGAATCGCCGAGCGGCTCACCGCTGCAGCGGCCCTGCGAGCCAAGGGCACGTTCCTGTCGGTGCGCTTCGGCAATGTGTTGCACAGTCGGGGCTCAGCAATGGGCGTCTTCGAGGCACAGGTGCGCGCCGGGGGACCCATCACGGTCACTGATCCCGACGTCACCCGCTACTTCATGACCGTCGAGGAGGCGGTGCAGTTGATCATCCAGGCCGGAGCGATCGGGCGTGGCGGCGAGGCGCTCGTGCTCGACATGGGAGAGCCAGTGCGCATCGCGGACATTGCCGCTCGCATGGCGGCCCGCTCGGACCGCCACATCGAGATCGTCTACACGGGGCTGCGGCCAGGTGAGAAGCTCCACGAGGTGCTGATCGGCGAGCACGAGCACCCGTCTGCCAGCGCCCACCCTCTCATCTCCCAGGTGCACGTCGAGCCGCTCAGGCCCGCCCTGCTGGAGGTGCTCGACGGTGTCGACGGCACTGAACTCATCGACCGCCTGGCCGAGCTGTGCCGCCCCGGCGAGGAGGTCCGGCCCGAGCGTGACCCGACCTGATTCTGGTGCCTGCCGGGCAAGGGAGGCCGAAGTCGCTCAGGTCACGATGTCGGCAATCGCCGCCGCGACCGCGTCGATGTCCGACGACGGCAGCTGCGCGTGGATCGGCACCGACAGCATGTGACGAGCCACCTCGTCGGTGACCGGGAGATCGGTCTGGGCGGGAGCGAAGATGGGTTGGCGGTGGGCTGGCGGGAAGTACACACGACTCTCGATGCGCCGGGCGGCGAGCGCGTCGCGCAGTTCGTCGCGCCCTTCGTCCACGAGCAAGGTGTAGAGCATGTAGACGTGGCCGCATTCTGGCCGCACCGCTGGCGGGGAGACCCCGGGAACTGCGGTCAGCAGCCTGGTCAGGCGTTCGGCGAGGGCCTGCTTGCGCTTCAAGATGCCGGGCAACTTCGTGAGCTGGGCGATGCCCATCGCCGCCTGCATCTCGCTCAGCCGCCAGTTGTGGCCCACGAGCACGTGGTGTCCGGGGGAGGGTTGGCCGTGGTTGCGCAGCAGCCGGAGCTGCCCGGCCAGGTCGCCGTCGTTGGTGGTCACCATGCCGCCTTCACCCGTGGTGATGTTCTTGGTCGGGGTGAAGCTGAACATCGCCGCCCGCCCGAAGCTGCCAACAGGTTGGCCGCGGTAGGTGGCGCCGTGGGCCTCGGCGGCGTCCTCGATGAGGGGAACCCCGGCCTCGTCGGCGACGGCACGG
>CAZVVS010000147.1:0-11469 GCA_964630585.1 uncultured Gordonia sp. | reverse complement strand
ACGGCGAAGCGATCCGACGGGGAGGGGATCCCGGTCGTCAGCGTCGACGAGGAGATCTACCGGCTGCTGCCAGATCTGGTGATCGCCACGGCCGACAAGTTCGCGCAGCTCCCGTGGCAGGGAGCAACCAGCGCCCTGTTCGGGCGTGTCACTCGCAAGTGTTCACGTCATGGGTTCCGCAGCCCGGACCTCGACGTCGTCGGCGACCACAGGGAGGCGGACAAGCACGCCAAGGCCGGCGGCCTCGACGCTGCCGCCACGGTTGACTGCCTGCCCCGCCGTCCACCGGACCTGATCATCCAGGACGAGCTCCACTTGATCGCCGGGCCGCTCGGTTCGCTGTTCGGGTTGTACGAAACCGCGATCGACGAGATCGCGTCGTGGACCGTGGATGGCAAGCCGTCGCGTCCGAAGGTGGTGGCATCGACGGCGACGATCCGCCGGGCCGAGCATCAGACCTACAACCTGTTCTGTCGACGCCTTGCGGTGTTCCCGCCGCAGGTCCTCGACGCAGGTGACTCGTTCTTCGCCGTCGAACGGCCGCTCGGGGGGACCCCTGGCCGCCTTTACCTGGGGGTCTGCGGGATGGGGCAGCGGTTCAAGTCTGTCGCCACCCGCGTGTACACGACGGTGCTGGCCGCGTCGCAGGTGCTCTACGAGCAGCACGGCGCGGCCGCGGACCCGTGGATGACGACGGTCGGCTACTTCAACGCCTTGCGCGAGTTGGGCGGGATGCGTCGCATGATCGATGACGACGTGACCAACCGTCTCCGTCGTACGGACCGCCGCGGCCTCGCCCGCCGCTACCTCAATGAAGAAGTCAAGGAGCTGACGTCGCGGATCAGTTCCGCCAACATCCCCGCCACGCTCGACCAGCTCGGCGTGCGCTTCACCGGGACGAAGCCACAGAAGGGCGACCGCTACCCGGTCGACGTGGTGCTGGCCACGAACATGATCTCGGTCGGTGTCGACGTGCCGCGTCTCGGACTGATGATCTGCTCGGGCCAGCCCAAGACCACCGCCGAGTACATCCAGGCCACCAGCCGCGTTGGCCGAGACAGCGCCGGTCCGGGCCTGGTGATCACGCTCTACAACTGGGCGCGACCGCGAGATCTCTCGCATTACGAGACCTTCGAGCACTACCACCAGACCTACTACCGCCAGGTCGAGGCGCTCTCGGTCACGCCGTTCGCTCGGCGTGCCCTGGACCGAGGGCTCACGGCGCTCGTGGTCGCCGAGGCCCGCCACACCCACGCGGACTGGAACCCCAAGGACGCGGCCCAGATCGTCCCGGTCAACCAGGCTGCGTTCGATCCGATCGCGGACGCGCTGCACCGCCGTGCCGACCTGGTCGCCAATCCGACCGCCGCTGCTGAGGTCGACCAGCTCGTCGCCACCCGCCGCGACAAGTGGTCCAAGCAGCAGAAGGCGCCAGGGGTCATGCTCACCTACGCACGCGGCCGAGGCGACGCCATCGACCTGTTGCAGTCGCCGGAGTCGGGGCCGTGGACCGAGTTCACTGTGCCCAACTCGCTGCGCGAGGTCGAAGCGGGCACCAACCTCCTCCTGCGCGAAGACGACCCCTCTGATGATCCGACGGCCGAGTACCCCGACCCACCGGCCGACGAATCCGACGAGGAGGTGCCACAAGCCGCCGAGGACGCTGATCTCGCCGACAGCGACGTGATCCTCGAGGACGACCAGTGAGCGCCAAAGGCACTTACGATGGTCCCGTTCGTGTCGGGACGATCCGCCCGAGCCAGGCCATCCACTCCTACGGCGTCGGCTCGCTCATCGACCTCCCGAACTTGAGCGTGATGGTCGGAGGTCTCGAGCGCTGGGACACCACCCGCCAGGAGGTCATCACCGAGGATCGGTTGCTCGACGCCGTGCGCACCCGGCTCGGAGCTCAGGTCGACGTGCTGCGTGCCCTGCCCTCGGAGCCGGAAACACCGAATCCCTATGACGACTGGGCTCGGGTCGGCGTACCCGTCACGGTCTTTCCCCGGTGGTTGCGATGCACGGCATGCAACCGGCTCTTCCCGGTCGCGTCGGGCGCGCTGAAGCTCGACACGAACATGTACCGGCCCGACCGAACCCGCTACACCCATCCGAACTGCGACAAGGCCCGCAAGCCACCGCCCGCTGTGCCGGCTCGCTTCGTGGCGGGTTGCACCAACGGACATCTGGATGACTTCCCCTGGGTGCGCTTCGCCCACGATGGCGTCGCCACCTGCCCCAACCCGGTGCTCCAGGTCAACGACATCGGCTCTGGCGGCCGTGCCACCGACTTGTTGGTGAAGTGCCTCTCGTGTGGAGCGAAGTCGACGCTCGCCAAGGCCTTCGGTCCGGCGTCGAAGGGGATCATGCCGCAGTGCCGCGGCCGGCATCCCCACCTGGGCCTGGCAAGCGAGCCTTGTGGCGAGCAGCTTCGGTCGCTCGTCCTCGGCGCCTCGAACCTGTGGTTCAACAGCAGTGTCTCGGTGCTGTCGTTGCCCGTCGGCGGCGGGTCGCTGGGCCAGCTCGTGTACGACAACTGGGCCGAGCTCGACAAGATGCCGCTCAAGGAAGTCCTGACCTACGCGCTCACATCGAACCGCGCTCTGCAGGCCGCCTTCGCCGGCTTCGACCTTGACGACATCTGGGACGCGATCGAAGCCCGACGAGCGGGAGCAAAGGGCCTTCCCGGCGGCGACGTGCACGGACCCGAGTGGGTTGCCCTGACCACTGGATCACAGGGGCAGACGTCCCCACACTTCGAAGCCGAGCCCATCGAGGCGCCAACCGACTTCACCGCAACACTCGCCGGGGTCACCCTCGCTCACCGACTGCGGGTCGTCACGGCGCTCTGCGGGTTCACCCGGATCAGCGCCGGAGAACCTGGCGATCAGCGTGCGACCGTCCGCCTCGAGACCAAAGGCTCGCCCACATGGGTGCCGGTGGTGGAGAACCGAGGCGAGGGGATCTTCCTCCGCCTCGACGAGTCCGCCGTCCAGGCATGGGAGGCCACTGCCTTCGACAACCCGGTGTTCACCACAATGCGGCGAGCTCATCGTGACTACCGCCAAGCCCGGAACCTCGACCCCTCCGAAGGCTGGCCCGGCGAGCGCTACGTGCTCCTGCACTCGCTGGCTCACGCGCTCATCAACGAGCTCGCGATCGAGTGCGGCTACTCGTCCGCGTCGATCAGTGAACGCATCTACAGCCGCCCGCCTGGTGTCGGACCCGAGCCCATGGCAGGCATCCTGCTCTACACATCGGCTCCTGACGCCGAGGGCACCCTCGGCGGCCTCGTAAACCTCGGCAAGCCGTCCGAACTCGGGCCGATCCTGCGCCGTGCGCTCGAACGCTCCGGGCTGTGCAGCTCCGACCCCCTGTGCGCCGACCACGAACCCGACGCCGCCACCGGCGCGCTCCACGGCGCCGCCTGCCACGCCTGCCTCCTCGTGGCCGAGACCAGCTGCGAACGAGGCAACCGTTACCTCGACCGATCCACTCTCGTCGACACGTTCGGACACACCGGCCTGGAGTACTTCGCTTGAGCAACCTGGCCGACGCCGTCGCCGCGACGGTCGCAGCGCTCGGTAGCGCACACGTCCGCAGCCTTGCCGACGCGTACCGCGATTGCGGCACGTACACGCCTGGGGGTGCGGCGAGCGCCAAGCACGCGATCCCAGCGCCTCACCACGGCGACGTCGACCAACTCAACGCGGCATGGGCCGCCCACCCCGAACTGCCCGGTGCAGCGCTGGCCGTCGCGCTCGACTCGGTCCAAGCCGCTCAACGCGTCGCCGACGTTCCGGCGGTCGAGGTCGTCGTCACTGGCCCCGACTCGCCTGCGGCGCCGGTGCGCCTCACGTCCGAGGTCGTCCGCCAGCTCATCGACGAGGCCGCCAGTCGAGTCACGCTCGTCAGCTACGCCGCCTACCGGATGACTTCGGTCATCACAGCGCTCGATACCGCCGTCACCCGAGGGGTGAAGGTGAACTTGATCCTGGAGTCGGCCGAGAACCTCGACGGCGGGGGAGGAGCACACGCCTACGCCAAGTACCGCACCTACCAGTGGCCCACCGACCGCCGCGAACCACCCGACGCCAAGCTCCACGCCAAGGCCGTCATCATCGACAGCCGCGACGTGCTGCTCACCAGCGCCAACATGACCAACGCCGCCTACGACAAGAACATCGAACTCGGCGTCCTATGCCGAGGCGGCAGAGTCGCCCGCCAAGTCCAAGCCCACTTCGACGCCCTCATCGCAAGAGGCGTCCTCGAGATGGTGACATGACCTTTCCAGATTGGTGCGGCGGGCGGCTGTCGCTCTCGCTGTCCCAAGATTCGGGCTCAGGAGGGCCGTACTGACATGGAAGCCAAGGCGCTCACGCCCCGAGACCTGTTCGACGGGAAGGTCTGTTACGAGATCCCTCCCTTCCAGCGGCCGTATGTCTGGACCGAGGAGGACCAGTGGCAGCCGCTCTGGGATGACATCGCCCGCGTCACCGAGGCGCTCATGGCCACGGATGGAGATCCCGAGGCGGTGAAGGACCTTCCTGGCCACTTCCTCGGCGCGGTCGTGGTGAAGCAGCTACCTAGCGGTGCGGGAGATCCGGCTCGGTCGTCGGTCATTGACGGCCAACAGCGACTCACGACACTTCAGCTCGTTCTGGACGCGGCGCAGTACGTGATGGAGAAGGCGGAGCGGGACGATGAGGCCGAGAGCATCCACGAGCTGGTGCTGAACGACTCGAAGCGGTTCCGCGGCAGCTCGAGACGGTTCAAGCTGTGGCCTTCCCGCGTCGACCGCGCTGCATTCGAAGCGGTCATGGACAACGACCAGGAAGTCCCGGTCGCGCTGGACGACAGCAGGATCGTTCAGGCTCACCGGTTCTTCACCGATGCGATGGCCGAGTGGGCAGGCGAAGACCCGTCCGAGGCCGCGCAGCGACTTGCGGTCTTGGCCGCCGTGCTCCAGCAGCACCTCCAGATCGTTGCCATCGACCTCGCGGCCACCGATGACGACCAGCTCATCTTCGAGACCTTGAACGATCGAGGCACTCCACTCCTCGCGGCGGACCTCATCAAGAACTACGTCTTCCAGCGTTGCGACGAAATCGGCGCTGATGTTGACGCGTGGGGAGAGAAGTACTGGCAGGACTTCGACAACGACTGGTGGCGTGACGAGATCGCGCAGGGCCGCCAACTTCGATCCCGCATCGACCTCTTCCTCCAGTACTGGTTGACCATGCGGATCAAGGAAGAGATTCCGACCGACAAGGTCTTCGACCAGTTTCGCAAGCACGCGCGGGAGGAACTCGACAGCATCCCAAGCGCCGATGCGTTCCTCGCTCGCTTGCGTGCCGACGCCGACACGTTCCGGGACTTCGCGCAGCTCGACCCGCGTTCGGCACAGGGAACCTTCTACGCCCGAGTCGTAGAAGCCCTCGAACTCGGCGTGTTCATCCCGCTCCTGTTGTGGATCATCACCGATGCCCACCCCGCATCGCCAGAGCAGGCCGACCGTGCCTTGGCGGCGGTGGAGAGCTGGGCGGTGCGTCGAACGTTGCTCCGCCGAACCATGAAGGACGTCAACCGCCTCGTCGTCGCGATCCTCAAGGAGCTGGACCAGCGGTCCTCAGAGGAAGTGGGGGACGCGACCGTTGCCTTCCTCAAGGCGCAGACTGCCGACTCGAGGACGTGGCCGACTGACGGTGAACTCATCAAGGAACTGCCCGACATCAAGGTGTACGGCAACATCAAGCAGCAGCGGCTCCGGGCGATCCTCTCGGGAATCGAGCTGCAGCTCCGCACGGACAAGCACGAGGACGTCAGCCTCCCCTCCAAGCTTGACATCGAACACGTCATGCCCCGCGGGTGGCGGACATACTGGCAGGACGGAATCCTGAGCGACCCTGAGGCTTGCGCCAGTCGAGACTGGTACATCCACTCGATCGGCAATCTAACCCTCGTCACCAAGAGCCTCAACAGCACGCTCTCGAATCGACCCTGGACCGACGACGCCGCGGCGGCCACGTCTGGAGGTGGAGAAGACAAGGGTCTCGGGAAGCGCTCACTGCTGAACAAGTACAGCGTGTTGTCCCTCACCCGATCGATCATCGACGACCACGCGACCGGATGGACCGACGACGACATCATCGAGCGATCCAGAGTGATGGCGGCCACGATCGCAACGGCCTGGCCGACCGGGTGAAGGATACGGGGGCTGTCCCTGCCCTCGGTGCATCCTCACTCGCTCGATCGGAGAATCGACGACCGAGGGAGTCTGGTGAGGTCACACCAATGGTCGATGAAGGGGTTCATCGCTGCGATCGCACCGCCGGATGCCAGTTGGTCTGCGATACGTCGACTGCGGTTGACGATCGGACCGGTGACCCGAGTGAGGCCTGCGTGTGCCTGGACAAGTCGATGGTGAGTCAACGCCTCAATCGTGGCGCTGGGGGTCTGCTCATACAGCAGTGCCAATTGGTGAAGTCCGTCGATGACGGTCTCGTCCTCTTCCACCAGGAGGAGGTCCACAAGGACTCGAAGACCCTGTTGCTCGACCTTGTCGTATACCTCGGCTGGAAGTGCGCCGTTTACCCAGCCGATCGCCCGCTGGCGGGCCGCCGCTTCTGTCTCGGGGGGATCCCCGAGGCGTGCGGCGGCGCGCTGCAGCGACTCCCACCTTCCCAGGGCGTCTGCCCATTCGGCGGGCTCCTCCAGCGGGTCGCTGCCGATCCGGACGTTCCAGACCTGTTCGAGCGCCTCCCACACCAGGGGCAGGGTGTCCGCGTCGACCGAGCCTGATGCGAGAAGCTCGCGGGCGCGTGTCTCGGGGTCCAACGAAGTCCCGTCGAGCACACTGGTGATTCGCTTTCGCAAGGCGTTGGCACGGAGGACCGTCCCGGCAGAGCCGTGTCTGCTCAACAGGTCGACTAGCTCCGGGTGAGTGGACAGCTGCTCGGTCGAGAGTCCGCTGAGAACATCGAGCAATACTCCTACCCGCGCGGGATCTGCGACGATGTCGCGTTCAATGGCTGCGAACAGCTCGCGGTTTTCGCCACCGAGGTAGCCAACGTAGTCGAGGCAGCTGTCGGCGAATTCCTGATCGTGGAGCAGGAGCGACAGGCCGAGGAGCCCGTCGATGACCCTGATCTCGGCAGGGTCGAGCTCAACGAGGTGGGCGGCTAGTTGGGAAGCGAGCTTGTGAGCCGCTTGGAAGCGGTTGACCGCTTGAGTCCGGTCCGAACGGGTCGACCCGGACGTCGAGGAAGGACTACGAGCCTTGCGCTTCCTAAGCCATACGGAACCCGTCTTGTACCACCGACCATCGAGCAAGCTGAAGAGCCTTCGCTGCTCGGACAGCCTCCGCGAGATCGTCGACTTCGCGAAGAGTCGGCTGACCGCGACGATGCCCCAGAGTTCATCGATTGTGAAGCCCTCGCCCGGGTGAAGCGTGTAGACCTCGATGAGCAGTTGGAGCGCGGACTTCCCGCCATCGACCATTAGTGCCCGGATGTCTTCCAGCCGCCGTTCGGCTCGGTAGAAGCCGTCGTCGGTTTCCCAGGTCAGCTCGACGTCTTGGAGTTCGAGTCGGGTCAGCGACCCGTCATCTGCAAGTTCGAGCATCCAAACACCGTCGATCGAGTGCTTGGCAGCGATGAGTTCCACCTCGATCCTGCCTGGCACCGATGGATATAGCCACATCACAGTTCCTGGGACGACGTGACGTTGGTGGTAGAGGTTGGCGCCACCGTCAAGCCGGATGTGATGTGGGCCGTCCTTCGAGGCAATCACGATCTGTCCGAAGATGTAGACCGAGGCGAGGGTGGAGTTTGAGGAGAGCCAGTTGAGGTCGCCTTCTTTGACGGGAATCAGGCCTTCAGCAACGTCGTAGAACGACAGGACAGTTCCGACCTTGTCCGTCTGTGCCTCGTCGAGAGGCGTGCACACGTCGTAGGTCTCGTCCTCGCTCTCCTCGTCGAGCTCGTAAGCGAATGTGACACCGAGAGCCTCCACTTCTTTCAGATCCGTGACCCCTCGGGGTGATCGGGTCCGGTTTCTAGCTGCCTCCTTGGGGATCCCGTTCTGCTGGCCATCAGCGGAGGCAACAGGGTCGTCGCCATCGCTTGCTGCATCTTCCTTTGCATACGAGTCGGTTGCGCCTGAATCACACCGCCTGTCCTCGACCTCCTGAGGGGTCGGAGTGGGCGTTTGGTCGGCGGACGTATCCGTGTCGCCATTGGGCGTCGTGGTCAGGGAATACCCCTCTCCGGACCCCTCTGGAATATGGATGTCAGGACGTTCTTCGTGCGGGGGGACGTACTCCTCATCGACCTTGAGTCGTGGAATGCCGTTCCAATCGAGAGCCTGTGCGCCGCTATCAGCTGAATCGGAGGTGAGAATGTCCTTCAGCAGTGACTTCATCCCTGCGCCGATTCCAAAGGCGGAGTCGAAGGCATCCACGATGTCCCGAACTTCGGTCGTCGCCCCGCGAACGTACAGCACGGAACAACCCTCGTCCCTTCCGAGGTAGGCTTGATCCACCCAAGAGTCTAGAGGTATTCCATCGACGCTGGCGCTGAGCAGCAGTGAAGAAACGCGGCGGACCATCGGGGGCCATGCATCACGGAAGTCGCTGTCGACGTCGAGCCCAGCATGCCTGAGGAAGCGGAGGATGTTGCCGGCCTGAACGGTGAACGTGGAGTGCCAGTTGCGGTCGGGTTGCTCGTCGTTGACGATTGGTTCGAGATGCACTGCGGCTCGGAGGCTGGTCAGTTCGAGCGCCTTGATGAATTCGGCTATTTCCTGGTCGACATTCACCACCGGCAAGTAGGCCTTCAGGCGATCCACGATGTGGACAGGAAAGTCACCTTCGTAGGAGTCCTTGCACCGGACGAGTCCCAGCGAAGTCGGGATCCATCCCTCGCGTCGGATGGTTTTCAGGTCATCCGGATCAGTGATCAGTTCGGCCAATGAGCGAAACCGTTGGCGGGCGAGACGATCGTCAATCTCATCGAGAGAAGGGGTGTCCCGGTCCGCGATCCGGCCGATCTCCTTCAGGACATCGAGGTGATCCCGCCACGTGACCTCGGCATCCTCACCGATTCCCCACGACGTGAGAAGCGCCGGAAACTCCGACAGGAGTTCCGGCGTCAGTTTGCGGCGGTGTCCCCACACCTCGAACTGCTCCCGTGACACCATCTCGTCCGGTTGGGCGAATCCGTGCTCTCGGAGCGGGATGAACGCGACCGATCGTAGAGACCCCACCTTGGCCTCGGAGGCGGGGTCCCTACCAGCCAAATCGTTGAGTCGGACGAAGAACGGCTTGCTCAGCGCGATTCCTTCCGTCGCTGACCGGTGTGCGAGCGTGAGGAGGTCGTCGTCCTCGAGGGTCGCCCTGATGCGGAGCTGATCGCGCAGCTGGCGTGGTGGAGTACCCACACCGGCGATCACGGGATAGAGCAGTTCGGCGAAAGACAACGCTGGGTCAAGGCAGTGGCTCGGCATCGCCCGCTTCGGGCCGGGATTCGCGGCGAGCCAGGCGATGTCCCCGAGTCGGTTGATCGCTTCCGTCTCGTAGTCGGCCGAGTGCTCGAGTAGGAAGTCCCACAGCACACGCCCAGGGTCAAGAGGTCCAGACCCGCCGGGCTCGAGCGGTGCCAGCGCCACTTCTTCGGCAGCTTCGATCAGCTGCGACGCGCTGGGGAGGTTCGGCGTTTTCAGTCCTTGAAGGCGTTCACGAACCTTCCGATCGTTGATCACATCTAGGTCAACCCGGGCGCCGTTGAGCGAAAGCGGCAGCTCGTCTGTGCAGATGAGCGCATCTTCCGGACGCCGGAGGGTTCCGTCGTGACAGAGGACGAAGGCAGCATGACGGAGTCGGTCCACCTGCTGAGCCGTGAGTGCAGCGCAATCCGCAAGTCCGCGCAACAGGTCGAGTCGAGCAGTGCGGCCTCGGGGTGGTGTCTCGCACGAACTGACGGCTTCCTCGGTGGTATCGAGGATCTGCACATCGAGCCATGAGTGGAGCGTGGCGTATACCGGATCGCCGGGGTCCACGGCATCGAAGAGATCCTCGCAGAGGAGGAGCCGGGAGCTCTTCACGACCTGATCTCGAGCCGGTAGGCAAAGCTCCGTCAGGGGGTGCGCGTTGCCGTCGCTGGCTTTCCAGATGGCCAGTTCGCGGATCCGTTCGACGTGGGCGGGGTCGATGGTCCATCCGTCCGCTCGAAGAGCGGCCAGAACATCCAGCAGTACGCGGGAATCGGCGACCGGGTCCCAGTCCGAGCAGCTCGGCAGTTCGTCGAGCACGAGGCTGAGGCCGAAGGTGTGAGTCTCAGCGATGACGAGCTCGTCGAGCGACTTGTGTAACGGCCTGAGACCGACTCGACGGGCGAGGGCCTCTGCGGCCTGCCGGTGGGTCGCAGGCAGACTGCTGACTGTTTGGTCGTCGAAGTTTGCGAGTTCGAGCGTTTCGTCAATTGCGAGCGGCACGGCATCGAGCGAGAGAGCGTGATCGATGAACAGCTGTAGCGCACGGACGAGGTTGGTCTGGCTTCGAGCTACGCCAATTGACTTCACGGGGACCTTCCGCCCCGCCAGCCTGCTGGCAGTTGCCCGCACAGCGGTGTGAAGCCATGTCGCGTCCGCGACCGGGGCGGCACTGCCAGCGATCGTCGTCTCGAATTCGCGGTTCAACAATGGGCTGGCAAGACCTGTGGCCAACACCTCGAGTTCTGAACTGCGGCGATGGAGGTCGCCGCCGATCGGGTGGTACTGGTCGTCGGTCCCGTGCGCGAGTGCGATGCCGTGCAGCGCCGCTGGGAATCCAGCGCAGTAATGGAGCAGACGGAGAACGTCATCGGTTGAACGCAGTAGGTCCGGGCCTTTGGTGCGGGCGAAAGTCGCACGGGGCATGGTGTTGGCGAGCCAGGTGGCGACCTCGCTCGGCCCCCATGTGATCAGCCCCCACCGCCAAAGGACTTGGGCGGCGTTAGCGTCGTGGAGCGGTGCTGCAACGTCGAGGTCGACCCAGTCGGTGAGGAGATCAGCGACTTCTTCGGGGAGCGCGACCAGGTCTTCCGGCCTGCGCAGGGCGTTCGTGGTATCCATGACGACTTGGGCGGTGCGGGCAGCTTGGTCGAGCGCGGTTGAGAAATGCGTCGCCCGGGACTGCACATCGGGCATGTTGTTGGGCAGTTCTGCGAACCAAGTCAACGCCTGTTCGTAGGCGAGGCCGTGGATCGCGGGATCGATGATTGTCTCGAGGTTGGCGCCGACTGCCTCTCCAGCGGCGACGAAGATCGCGTCGTTCCACACACCATGGGCACCAGAGCTCTCGAGCGAGCGCCGATCATCAGTTGCCCGGTAGTGGGCGTCGATCGACAGATTGAGTCCCGTGCTGGTCTCCGTGGGAAACGTGAAGAAGGCTCTCCCCAGCCCGAAATGAGATGGTGACAGCGGGAGAGCCAC
>CAZVVS010000146.1:0-11477 GCA_964630585.1 uncultured Gordonia sp. | reverse complement strand
CGAGATCGACGCCGTCGGACGCCAGCGCGGTGCCGGGTTCGGCGGCGGACACGATGAGCGCGAGCAGACGCTCAACCAGCTGCTCGTCGAGATGGACGGCTTCGGCGACCGGTCGGGCATCATCCTGATCGCCGCGACCAACCGCCCCGACATCCTCGACCCGGCGCTGTTGCGCCCGGGCCGCTTCGACCGCCAGATCCCGGTCAGCAACCCCGACATGCGCGGCCGCGAGGCCATCCTGAAGGTGCACGCCAAGGGCAAGCCGTTGGCCGCCGACGTCGACCTGGCCGGCTTGGCCAAGCGCACGCCCGGCATGTCCGGCGCCGACCTGGCCAACGTCATCAACGAGGCAGCGCTGCTGACCGCGCGTGAGAACCAGTCGATGATCACCGCGGCCACCCTCGAAGAGGCCGTCGACCGGGTCATCGGCGGCCCCCGTCGCAAGAGCCGCGTCATCAGCGAGCACGAGAAGAAGGTCGTCGCCTACCACGAGGGCGGCCACACCCTCGCCGCGTGGGCGATGCCCGACCTCGACCCCATCTACAAGGTGACGATCCTGGCGCGCGGGCGCACCGGCGGTCACGCGCTGGCCGTCCCGGAGCAGGACAAGGACCTGATGACGCGCTCGGAGATGATCGCGCGCCTCGTCATGGCGATGGGTGGGCGTGCCGCCGAGGAACTCGTCTTCCACGAGCCGACGACGGGCGCCTCCTCCGACATCGACCAGGCCACCAAGATCGCCCGCGCCATGGTTACCGAATACGGCATGAGCAGCAAGCTCGGCGCCGTGCGGTACGGGCAGGAACAGGGCGACCCGTTCCTCGGCCGGTCCATGGGCGGTGAAGCGGGCTACTCGGACGAGGTGGCCGCACAGATCGACGAGGAGGTGCGCCGCCTCATCGAGGCCGCCCACAACGAGGCGTGGGCCATCCTCGCCGAGTACCGCGACACCCTCGACATCCTCGCCAGTGAGCTGCTGGAGAAGGAGACGCTCACCCGCAAGGACCTCGAGCAGATCTTTGACGGCGTGACCAAGCGCGACCGCATCACCGATTTCAACGACTTCGGCGGGCGCACCCCCAGCGACAAGCCGCCGGTGAAGACCCCGGGCGAGCTGGCGATCGAGCGCGGCGAACCGTGGCCGCCGCCCGAGCCGGCAGCTGTACCGCAGCCCGAGCCCCAACCGGCCGGCTATGCGTCGGCTGCTGGATACCCGCCTGCCGGGTACCCGCCCGCGGGCTATCCGCCGGCCGGCTACCCGCCCGCCGGGTATTCCGCGCCGTCGTACCCCAGCTACGCACCGGCTCCCGGCGTGACCGACTACGGCGCCCCCGCCGGTTGGTCGGCCCCCGGCTGGCCGCCGCAACCGCCGAACCCGGGTCACCCGCAGGGCGTCCCGCTGGCCCCGCCGTACGGCCAGGCGCCGAATGGGCAGCCGCACTACGGCCAGGCGCCCAACGGCCAAGAACCCAACGGCCAGGCTTCCTACGGTCAGGAACCCAACGGTCAGGAACCCAACGGCCAGGCACCCGAGTCCGATGAGCGCTGAGACCATCGAGGGCGCCGAGGGCGGCGCAACCATCGGAGAGTTCGACCAGGCGCGCGCCGAGGCTGCGGTGCGCGAACTGCTGATCGCGATCGGCGAAGACCCCGACCGGGAAGGCCTGCGGCGCACGCCGACTCGCGTCGCCAACGCCTTCCACGAGGTGTTCGCCGGGCTCTACACCGACCCCGACGAGGTGCTGGAGACGACGTTCGACGAGGACCACGACGAACTGGTCCTCGTCAAAGACATCCCGCTGTACTCGACGTGCGAGCACCACCTCGTCGCCTTCCACGGCGTCGCGCACGTCGGCTACATCCCCGGCGAGTCCGGGCGCGTCACCGGACTGTCGAAACTCGCGCGCGTCGTCGACCTGTACGCCAAACGGCCACAGGTCCAGGAGCGGCTGACCAGCCAGATCGCCGACGCCGTGATGAACAAGCTCGACCCGCGCGGCGTCATCGTCGTCATCGAGGCCGAGCACCTGTGCATGGCGATGCGCGGCATCCGCAAACCCGGATCCAGCACCACGACGTCGGCAGTGCGCGGCATCTTCAAGACCAACGCGGTGTCGCGCAGCGAGGCCTTGCAGCTGATCGCGCGTTGACCCCGATGGAGACAGCCGGCGGCGTGAAGATCATGGGTGTGGTCAACGTGACCGCCGACTCGTTCTCCGACGGCGGCAAATTCCTCGACGTCGACGCCGCCGTCACCCACGCGCAGACCCTCGTCGCCGACGGTGCCGACATCGTCGACGTTGGCGGGGAGTCCACCCGGCCCGGCGCCCACCGCGTCGATGAATCCGTCGAGACCGCCCGCGTCGTCCCCGTCATCGCCGCGCTCGCCGCTCAGGGCGTGACCGTCTCCGTCGACACCATGCGCGCCGGGGTGGCCGCCGCCGCCATCGAGGCCGGCGCCAGCTACGTCAACGACGTCTCCGGTGGCCGTGCCGACGCCGATATGGCTCGCGTCGTCGCCGGCGCCGGGCTGCCCTGGATACTCATGCACTGGCGACCGCTGACCGAGCGGGCCCGCACCCGGTCCGGCGCACCCGCCGACGGCGCTCCCGGCGCCGACGGCCCGTACGGGCCCGAGGACTTCACCCACCGCCCCGGGCAGGCCGATGCCTACCGCGACGTCGTCGGCGAAGTCAGCGGCGAACTGCTCGCGCAGGTCGACGCGGCCGTCACCGCCGGTGTCGACCCCGACCGCCTCATCCTCGACCCCGGCCTGGGCTTTGCGAAGAGCGCCGAGCACAACTGGGATCTGCTGCGCGGCCTCCCGACGCTGATCGGCCTGGGTTTCCCCGTGCTCGTCGGGGCGTCGCGCAAGCGGTTCCTCGGCTCGCTGCTGGCCGTCGACGGGGTGGACCGTCCCCCGTCGGGTCGGGAGACGGCGACCGCCGCGGTATCGGCGCTCGCCGCAGCCGCCGGCGTGTGGGGCGTACGGGTCCACGACGTCGCCGCCAGCCGCGACGCCGTCGCCGTCGCCGCGGCATGGACTGGTGGCCCCACGACTACGACGGGGAGAGGGACAGATGGCTGACCGGATCGAATTGCGCGGGCTGACCGTCCGCGGGCACCACGGCGTGTTCGAGCACGAGCGGCGTGACGGCCAGGACTTCATCATCGACGTCACCGTGTGGCTGGACCTGATGACCGCGGCCGACTCCGACGACCTCGCCGACACCCTCGACTACGGCTCGCTCGCGCTGCTCGTACACGGCATCGTCGCCGGGCAGCCGTGCAACCTGATCGAGAAGCTCGGCTCCGACATTGCCGAAGCCGTCATGGCCGACGAGCGCCTGCACGCCGTCGAGGTGACCGTGCACAAACCGTCGGCGCCCATCCCGGTGGCCTTCGCCGACGTCGCCGTCGTCACCCGCCGCTCCCGCAAGACGATGCTGCACCGGGGGGCCGAGTGAGCCAAGGCGCCACGACGCCGACTCGCGCGCCCCGCACCACCGCGGTGCTGTCGGCGGGGTCCAACCTCGGCGACCGGCTCGCGCACCTCGCCAGCGTCGTCGACGGATTCACCGCCTCCGACGAGGTGCTGGCCGTGTCACCGGTCTACGTCACCCCGCCGTGGGGCGGTGTCGAGCAAGACGACTTCTACAACATCACCCTGATCGTCGCCGGTGATCGTGATGGGCTCTCCTGGTTGCGCCGCGGCGCCGAGCTGGAGGCCGCTGCGGACCGTCGTCGCGACATCCGGTGGGGGCCGCGCACGCTCGACGTCGACGTCGTGGCCGTCTACGACGAGGACGGGCACTCGCTCACGCACGCCACCGAGGAGTTGACGCTTCCACACCCGCGCGCCCACGAACGCGGATTCGTGTTGATCCCGTGGCTGGCCGTCGACGCCGATGCGCAGTTGCAGTTGCCCGACGGCACGTCGTCGTCGGTTGCCGCCCTCATCGAGGGTCTTGACGCCGCCGAATGCGGGCAGATCGCCGAACTGCGCGTCGAACTGCCGGTATCGGGAGGCCGCCGATGAGCACCAACCCCGGACCCGACGAGCGTGATGGTCGCCTCGGGCCGACCCGAGTGCGCGACCTGGTTCTGCTCGGCGCCGCAGTCGCGGTGCTGGCCTGGGTGTTCACCGCCTACAACTTCCGCGACTTCCCGATCATCGCCTGGTACACCAGCGCCATATTGCTCGTCCTTGCCGCAACGGAGGCCGTCGCGGCCGTCATCGTCAAGCGCCGCGTCGCCGAAAACGAGGTCGGCCAGGCGCATGAACAATTGCATCCGGTGACCGTCGCGCGCCTCGTCGCATTGGCGAAGGCATCGGCGATCCTCGGTGCCGTCGCCGTCGGCGCGTGGGGGGCGGTCAGTGTGTATCTGTTCACTCTCGACGATGTGACAAAGGCGGATTCAAGCAAGCCGGGTACGATAATTGGAACTCTAGGGGGAGTTGCACTCGTCGTCGCCGCATTGTGGCTCGAGCAGTGCTGCAAAACACCGGACGACCCCACCGAAGACAGCCAGCTGGCTGATCCCGATACCGCCTGATGGTTCGGGAACGGGCAAAACGCCTGGCGTGACGCTCCGGTGAGGTTGAGACGGATTTTCACGATAGGCAGGTAAGTTCACGACATGGCGACCACCTCGAGTCGTTCGAACGGAAAACGTGACACCCGCACGCCCGGGACGCAGAGCGCCGCGGGCCAGTGGCTCATGGGCTTGCTCATCGTCCTGGCGCTGGTCGCGAGCGTCATGATGGTCTGGAGCGACCAGCTCTCCATCCGCGCCTCCGTCGCAGTCATCGCCGCACTGTGGGCGGCAGTACTCGGTGCCATCGGCGTCACCCGCTTCCGCCGCCAAGCCGAGGTGGCCGAGGCCAAGAGCCGTGACATGCGGTTGGTGTACGAGCTGCAACTCGAGCGTGAGATCTCCGCCCGCCGCCAGTACGAGATGGACGTCGAAGCACACATTCGACGCGAAGTCGCCGACGAGGCTGGCAATGACCTGCGCGAACTGCAGGCGCAGATCGCGGCGCTGCGTGTGCGGCTGGAAGAGATGATGGGCCACGAGCTCCCCGACGAGCGGGTGGCCCTGGCCAACGAACAGCTGCGCGAACTGTCGGCCGCAGTGTCGCCGAGCTACGGCGGTGAAGACAGCCTGCGCGCGGCATCGGACTTCGCGTCCACCGCGCCTCCCGCCGCCGACGGCCGGCACGTGCCGCAGGGCGGTCGCAATGACCTCACCGAGATCATCCCCGTCGTCGAAGACGAGCACGAGCCGTACGCCAACCCCTTCGACCAGCCGTCGTACACCGTCCCCGTCGACGATTCGCCGTCGTGGACCGGGACGCAGGCATACTCGGCCGGTGCGTATGCGAACGAGACGACCGTCGTCGTCGCCGACGAGGGTGTCGAGGTCTCCGAAGCCGAGGCTGCGCGGTACACCGAGTACACGTCGCAGTCGTATGGCGAGCAGACGTATGGGGACCAGACCTACAGCACGCAGGCATACGGCGAGCAGACTTACGGCGAGCAGGAGTACGGCGAGCAGACGTACGGCGAGCAGACGTACACCGCGCAGTCCAGTGAGTACGCGACCGCCGAGCAGCAGTATCCGACCGACGCGTGGGTCACCCCGTCGGCGCAGAATGCCGAGCCCGCCGCGGGCCCGGAAACCGGTGGTCGCCGCCGCGTCGAGGGCCAGCACGAGTCGGGCATCTCCGCGGCTGATCTGCTCAGCCAGCTGCGCAACAGCCAATCCGGCGGCGAGACGCGCCACCGTCGCGACTGAGTCACGCGCGATCCCGGGTGATTCTGGGGTGATAGGTCGGTCACACCGCGTAGCGGCCGCTGGCACAACAGCACTATCCTCGTTGCTGTAACCGTCTGGTACCCGCCTTCGTGGAGGGACTGGAACGACCCTGGAGGATCCGCGGTGACTGATTCACCGATGCACGGTGTTGCCGACCCGTCGGCACCCGCTCGCCTTGCCGTGGGCCTCGTCTCCGCCGGCCGCGTCGGAACCGCACTCGGCCAGGCCCTCGAATCCGTCGGACACATCGTCGGCGCCGTCGTCGCCCGATCCGCCGCCTCGCGCGAACGCGTCGCCAAGCGACTGCCCGACTCCGAAATCTTCGATGATCCCGCCCAGGTTGCCGCCCGCAGCGAATTGCTCATCCTGGCCGTCCCCGACGACGTGCTGCCCGACGTCGTCGCCGAACTCGCCGACGGCGGGCAGGTGCGTCCGGGCACGATCGTCATGCACGTCGCCGGCGCGCACGGAACCGCCGTCCTCGCGCCGCTGACCAGCCGCGGCGCCCTCGGCCTGGCGATCCATCCGGCCATGACCTTCGTCGGCGGTGCGCAGGACACGCAGCGGATGCGCTCGGCGTGCTTCGCCATCACCGCCGACGACGAGATCGGCCACACCGTCGGGGCATCGCTGGTCTACGAGATCGGCGGGCAGCCGGTTCGGATCGATGAGGCCGACCGCACCCTGTACCACGCGGCCCTCGCCCACGGCGCCAACCACCTCGTCGCCCTCATCAGCGATGCGACGACCGTGCTGCGCTCGGTGATCGAGCGCGCCGATGCCGATGGAACCGCCGCGCCGCTGCGCTCCGCGCAGGACATGCTGGCCCCGCTGGTGACCGCCGCACTGGGCAACGTCTTGGACCTGGGGCCTTCGGCGCTGACCGGCCCCGTCGCCCGTGGCGACGCCGATGCCGTCGCCGCCCACCTCGCCGCACTGCGCGAGTGGGGTGCCAGCGCCCCGTCGACTGACGCGACCATCGTCGACTCGTACCTCGCGCAGGCCCGTCGTGCCGCCGCGCACGCCGCGCCCGCCCCCGCTCTGGCCCGAGTCCTCGGGGAGGCGTCATGACTGCTGCTGCCACCGCCTCTGCCTCGCCGGCCTACGTGCCGGGCGAACTGACCGTGCACCGCGACCCCGCGACGATGAGCCGAGTCAGCGCGGCACTGCGCAGCACCGGTCGCCGTGTGGTGCTGGTGCCGACGATGGGCGCGCTGCACGAGGGCCATCTGACGCTGGTGCGGGAGGCACGCAAGGCCGGCAACACCGTCGTCGTCGTGTCGATCTACGTGAACCCGCTGCAGTTCGGCGTCGGTGAGGATCTCGACGCCTATCCGCGCACGTTCGACGAGGACTGCGCCAAGCTGCGCGAGATCGGCGTCGAACTCGTATTTGCGCCCACCGACGCCGGGATGTACCCCAACGGGCGGCGCACCACCATCCACCCCGGGCCGGCGGGGGAGATCCTGGAAGCGGAATCGCGGCCGACGCATTTCATCGGGATGCTGACGGTCGTGGCGAAACTGCTCGGGATCGTCGCGCCCAACGCCGCGTACTTCGGGGAGAAGGACTACCAGCAGCTGGTGTTGATCCAGCAGATGGTCACCGACTTGAACCTGGGCGTCGACATCGTCGGCGTCCCGACCGTTCGTGAGCCCGACGGGCTGGCCCTGTCGTCGCGCAACCGCTACCTGAGTGAGGATCAGCGCTCGCTGGCGACGGCGCTGTCCGCCGCGCTGACCGCCGGTGCCCATGCCGGGCCGAGTGGCGTCGACGCGGTGCTGGCGGCCGCGCGCGCGGTGTTGGCGCAATGCCCCGGACTCGACGTCGACTACCTCGAATTGCGCAGCCGCAGCCTGGGCCCGGCGCCCGAACAGGGGCAAGCCCGTCTCCTCGTCGCGGCCCGTCTTGGAACCACCCGCCTACTCGACAACGTCGGGGTCGTCGTCGGCGATCCCGAACCCACCGATTCCCAGCCCACCGACTCCGATCCGGCCCGTCATCTGCCGGCCGACCACTGAAAAGAGGAGCCACGATGTTCCGCACCATGATGAAGTCCAAGATCCACCGGGCGACGGTGACGCAGGCCGACCTGCACTACGTCGGCTCGGTGACCATCGACGCCGACCTCCTCGACGCCGCCGACCTCATCGAGGGTGAGCAGGTCTGCATCGTCGACATCGACAACGGCAACCGCCTCGAGACCTACGTGATCGCCGGCGAGCGCGGTACCGGGGTCATCGGGATCAACGGCGCCGCCGCGCACCTCGTGCATCCCGGCGACCTCGTCATCATCATCGCCTACGGCGTGATGAGCCCCGAGGAACTGGTTGATTACTCGCCTGCCGTCGTCTTCGTCGACGAGAAGAACCGTGTGCTCACCGAGGGCAACGACCCGGCCAACGTGCCGGCCGGATCCGGTCTGAAGGACCCGCGCGGGCGCGCCGGTCTCGCGCTGGTCTGATGCTGCTGACCGTCGCGGTCGGCAATACGAACATCCATTTGGGGGTGTTCGCCGGCACGGGTGATCATGCGGTACTCGTGCGCGACTGGCGCATCCACACCGATCCGTATCTGACCGCCGACGAGCTGGAACTGCTCATCCGCGGGCTGCTCGGGCCCGACCTGGAGCAGGTCACCGCCGTCGCGGCGCTCTCCACGGTGCCGTCGCTGCTGCGCGAATTGCGGGGAATGGTCGACAAGTACTTCGGCGGCGGGCCACATGTGCTGCTGGAGCCGGGGGTGCGGACCGGACTGCCGCTGCTGGTGGACAACCCGAAGGAAGTGGGCACCGACCGCGTCGCCAATGCCGTCGGCGTGAGTGGCAATTTTCCCGGCGTGCCGAGCATCGTCGTGGCGTTTGGGACGGCCACCGTCGTCGACGCGGTGTCGGCGAAAGGCGAGTTCCTCGGTGGCGCGATCGCGCCCGGGGTGAACCTGGCGATCGATGCGCTGAGCGAGCACACCGTCACCGTGCGCCGCGTCGAGATGCGCGCGCCGCGCAGTGTGCTGGGGAAGAACACGGTCGAGGCATTGCAGTCGGGGATCGTGTACGGGTTCGCCGGTCAGGTCGACGGGTTGGTCGACCGGATCCGCGACGAGGTGGATGGGTTCGACGGCGACGACGTTCGGGTTGTCGGGACCGGCTATCTCGCGCCGCTGATGGTCGACGAGTGCGAGACGATCACCGACCACCACGGGTTTTTGACACTCGACGGTTTGCGCCGGGTGTACGAGCGGGTCAAGGCGGGCAAGGGGCGGTAGACCGCCGAGCGAGCCCATTCCTGCGCCGAGCGAGCCCAGATCCGCGCCGAGCGAGCCCAAAAACTAAAAGTCCCGCACCGACGAATCGGTGCGGGACTTGTCAGTCCAACTGCGTGTCAGGCAATCACGGGATGGTGAGAACCTGGCCGACGTTGATCAGATCCGGGTTGGGGATGTTGTTGAGCTTCGCGATCTCCGGGTAGCGGTTGCCGTCGCCCAGGAACTTCTCGGCGATGGCCCACAGGGTGTCACCGCCGACGACCGTGTAGGTCTTCTTCGGCGCGGGCGGCGGCGGCGGGGGCTCGTGCGAGACGGCCTCCGCGATCGGCTTGTCGGTGACGGTCTTGGAACTCCACTCGCCGGTGTCGCCGACGTAGAGAACCACGTTGCGGTCGTCCTGCAGCACCAGGCGGGCGCCGGCGCCGGAGGTCTTGGTCGACCAGATGCCCTCGTCGGAGCCGTTGTACAGGACGAAGTTGCCGTCCTCCTGAACCGTGGCGCGCACGACGCCCTTGCCGTTGGTCTTCGTCGACCACACGGCGTTGCCCTCGTCGGTGAGGACCAGGTTGCCGTCGTCCTGCAGCGTCAGCGTGTAGGCGCCGTTCGCCGAGGTCAGCGACTGTCCGGTGCCCAGACGATCACCAACATTGAGAGTGTCACTCATGAAAATCCACCTTCAGATCGGATGTAGTTCCGTGCATCGCACGATGCCTCGTCCACCATAGTCAGGAATCGATGCACTCGGGTGAAGCGAGTCTGAATTCTCGTGGATTTGCTCACAGGTGGGTGGAAATGTTGAGCCGCGTCGGCCGTCATGGCACACTGGTCGTCGTGATCAAGCGTTGTCGGAAGTGTTGTTAGGGCCCCAGCTGCCTGTCGGCGAGTCGTCGCCGCGGCCTCGGCCCTGAGTTCTGCTTCCCAAACAATCCGCTTTGCTCGCCCGTCGAGGGCTTGAGTGATCACCCCCGAGAGGTTCCCGATGACCACCGTCGTCACCACCGCTGTTCTGACCGAGTCCCGTCCCGCCGTAGTATCGTCGGCTGCCACGCTGCCTCCCATCCCGGTTTCCGCGCCCACCGTCGCCTCGTCGGCGACGACCCTGCCCGCCGCCCCGATCTCGGCACCCGCCTTCGGTGAGCGGCTCTCCGTCCCGGCCCGCCACTTCCGCGTCGCCGTGGAGGCCGGGTTGCGCCCGGTCGACATCCGCACCCAAGAGCGGCGCAATGCGACCGGCGCTATTCACGGCGCGCTGGCATTGGCCCCGCTCGATGCGCTCGAGCGGCTGACGCCGGGTAGCGGCGAGGCGCTGCGCACCGCGACCGCCGATTCGCGCTGGTTGATCATCTCCGACGACGGCGACGACGCCGAGTGGCTCGCCTGGCACCTGCGGGCGCGCGGTGTCACAGGTGCGGTCTTCCTCGCCGGCGGCCACGAGGCACTGCTGCGTCAGCGGTTCAACGGCGAGCTCGCCGACGGTGAGCTGCAGATGATTGCGGACCACCAGCGGTAGGCATTTCGCCGACTGGGCCCTCCGTCGTCGCCGACTGGGCCTTGGCCGATACGATTGGCACCCGTGAGCGATGCCAAGAATCCGACCGCCCCGGACGCCTCCGACGACCTGCCCGAGCAGCTGCGGATCCGGCGTGAGAAGCGCGAACGGATCCTCGCCGACGGGGGCGAGGCGTACCCCGTCGAAATCGCGCGCACCCATACCCTCGCGCAGATCCGCGCCGACTACCCCGACCTTGAGGCCGGCACTGAAACCGGTGTCGACGCCGGTGTCGCCGGGCGCGTCATCTTCATCCGCAACAAGGGCAAGCTCTGCTTCGGCACGCTGCAGGAGGGCGACGGGACGCAGCTGCAGGTGATGATCAGCTTCAACGGCGTCGGCGAGGAGTCGCTGGCGCGGTGGAAGTCCGACGTCGACCTGGGCGACATCGTGTTTGTCCACGGGCAGATCATCTCGTCGCGCACCGGCGAGCTGTCGGTGATGGCCGACGACTGGAGCTTGGCGTCGAAGGCCCTGCGCCCGCTGCCCGTCGCGCACAAGGAACTCAACGAGGAGACGCGCGTCCGCCAGCGATACGTCGACCTGATCGTGCGGCCAGAGGCCCGCGAGATCGCCCGCACCCGCATCAAGGTGATGGCGGAACTGCGGGCCTTCCTCGCCGACCGCGACTTCCTCGAGGTCGAGACGCCGATGCTGCAAACCCTGCACGGCGGCGCCGCGGCCCGCCCCTTCGTGACGCACTCCAACGCCTTCGACATGGACCTCTATCTGCGCATCGCGCCGGAGCTGTTCCTCAAGCGTTGCGTCGTCGGCGGAATCGATCGCGTCTTCGAGGTCGAGGCGATCTTCCAGATCGCGCGCTGAGGGATACATCTCGACCATG
>CAZVVS010000145.1:0-11516 GCA_964630585.1 uncultured Gordonia sp. | reverse complement strand
CTCGCTGTACAAGCTGATCCGGACACGGCTGCCCGAGACGATCGTCGTGTCGATCAGCCACCGCAGCACCACTGAGCGTCATCACACCAAGATGCTGGAGCTGCTCGGCGAGGGCGGCTGGGAGCTGACCGACATCGTGGTCCCCGTCTAGCCCGACGCATTACCGACTCTTTACTCTTTGTCCTTCGGAACCGGTCCCGATGCCGCGATGAGCGGCTACGGTGACCTCAACTCACCGACAATCACAAGGGGATTGGCCATGGCCGACGAACTGATCACGTTCCCGCACGCCTCCGGCAAGGGCGTTGCGACGCTGCCGGAAGGATTCCAGGAGACCATCAAGCTGCGCCCGGACGGCGTTGCGCTGCGCACCGTGGGCGGGGGTGTGCAGATCACGTGGAAGCAGTACGGCGAGCGGGTCCGGGCGATCGCCGAGGGTTTGGCGGCACTGGGCGTCAAGCGCGGGGAAACCGTCGGAATCATGCTGACCAACCGCCCTGAGTTCCACCTCGTCGACACCGCCGTCCTGCACCTGGGCGCCACCCCGTTCTCGATCTACAACACCAGTTCGCCCGAGCAGATCGAATACCTCTTCAGCAACGCCGCGAACACCGTCGTCATCACCGAGAAGGTGTTCCTGCCGCTGATCACCGCCGCCAAGTCCGACGCCAGGACGGTCGTGAGCGTCGACGGCGGGGACGGCACGACCTCTCTCGCCGACGTGGAGGCGACGGCGCCACCGGCAGGCTTCGACTTCGAGGCCAGCTGGCGCGCCGTCGAGCCGTCGGACCTCGCGACGCTGATCTACACGTCGGGCACCACCGGCCCGCCCAAGGGCGTCGAGATCACCCACCGCAACATCATCGCCGAGTTGGCAGCACTCACCGAGATCATCAAAGACGTCGGCTTCGACGACCGGCTGCTGTCCTACCTGCCGGCCGCCCACATCGCCGACCGGGTGGCCACGCATTGCACCAACATGATTCGCGGGCTGATGATCACCTGCGAGCCGGACCCGCGGGCCATCGCCGCGGCCCTGCCCGACGCGCGGCCCACGACGTTCTTCGGCGTGCCGCGGGTGTGGCAAAAGCTGAAGGCTGGCATCGAGGCGAAGCTCGCCGGGGAGTCGAGCGGTGTGAAGAAGGCTCTGGCCGGCTGGGCGTTCGGCGTCGGCGACCGGGTTGCCGGACTGCGTCTGGACGGCAAGTCGCCGTCGGGCCTGTTGGGCATCCAGTACGGCCTCGCCGACAAGCTCGTGCTCTCGAAGATCCGCGGGGCGATCGGTATGGACACGATGCGCTACGCGGTGTCAGGCGCGGCATCGATCCCGCCGGAGGTGCTGCGCTTCTTCCTGGCCCTCGGGATCCCGGTTTATGAAGTGTGGGGCATGTCGGAGTCGACGGGCGCGTCGACGCTCACCTCGCCGGACAACCTGGCCATCGGGACCGTGGGCCGACCGATTCCCGGTGTCGAGGTCAAACTCGGCGACGATGGCGAACTGTTCGTCCGTGGACCGGTGGTCATGGCCGGTTACCGCAGCCAGCCGGAGAAGACGGCGGAGACCATCGACGCCGACGGATGGCTGGCGACCGGTGATATCGCCGAGATCCGGGCCGACGGCAACGTCAAGATCGTCGACCGCAAGAAGGAACTGCTCATCAGCGAGTCGGGCAAGAACCTTGCGCCGACGAACATCGAGAACGCCATCAAGGCGGTCTCGCCGCTGATCGGCCAGATCGTCGCCCTCGGCGACGGCAAGCCGTATGTGACGGCACTGGTCGTCCTCGATCCCGACATGGCCGCGGTGAAGGCGAATCAGCACGGCTTGGACGCGACCGATCTTGCGGCCATTTCCGCCCACCCGGAGGTCGTTGCGGAGGTGAAGGCGGCGGTCGCCGCGGGCAATGCGAAGCTGTCGCGCGTCGAGCAGATCAAACGGTTCACGATCGTCGCGAATCCGTGGGAGCCGGGCGGGGAGGAATTGACCCCGACGATGAAGCTCAAGCGCAACCCGATCAACGCGAAGTACGCCGACGAGATCGTCGGCCTGTATTCCGATCCGCCCGGCGTTGGGGTCGTTGACCTGCGATAACAGTGTCGGTACGCATGGTTGTCGACGTGAATCACGTTGACGGTTGCGTGGGGCTTCCCTAGCATCGGGCTCATGCGCAGGCTTACCCGTGGCATGGCATCGGGCGCAGTTGCTGCAGTGGTTGCGACCCTGGGATTGATGTTCCTCCCGGGTGTCGCACCCTCCGCCTCAGCGGATGTCGCGGCGCGTGATGCGACCGAATCGGATCTTTTCGTCCGCTCCGAGCAACCGAGTGCCAGTGAGATGGAACGGCAGTTCGTCGCCGTCTGGAACCCGAAAATCCCCTTCGAGGCGAAGGTCAAGGCGTCGTTCAACGGCGAGAAGTCCAAGCCGGCGCTGCGGCGGTTGTTCACACCATCGCCCACGCGCGACTATCTGACCCTGTCGGGCCGCGTCGTCGGCCCGGTGAAGGTCCGCGACGACCGTGCGTCGGCCCGGATCGCCGGGGTCATGGTCGGCGTACCGGCTTCGACGTACACCTACCGCTATCGGCGCGACGACGGGCTCTGGAAGTTCGACTGGAAGCAGACCTGCCAGGAGTTGAAGTGTCTGGGGGACCCTGACTTCGGCTACTGAGGGCGGGGAAGGCCACACAGACGAGCCCGAACTCAGGTGTGACTAACCAAACTGGCGATTA
Source organism: uncultured Gordonia sp. (assembly GCA_964630585.1). Lineage (GTDB taxonomy): Bacteria > Actinomycetota > Actinomycetes > Mycobacteriales > Mycobacteriaceae > Gordonia. The sequence goes on along the minus strand of CAZVVS010000145.1, from coordinate 8,787 downwards.
TTGGGCTCGGGCCATAGTCTTCGCGACCACCCTGGCGATCATGTTGGTCCTGCCCAAGGTCTTCCCCGACGTCTGGAACCGGGTCAATCCGTGGGAGGCGGCCGGTCTGCGGCTCCTCGTCGGTTTTCGTCCCCGGTGACTTCGGGCTCGTCCTGCAGCGCTTCGCGCCCTTCAAGCACATCGGCTACCGAAACTCACAACTGCTGCGGTTGCAACCGTAGCCTTTGTGAGGATCTGTAGCGGTTGTTGTCCTACAACGAGCGGGGCGTCGGCCAGTCCGGCCGGTTGGAACAGTTCGCAGGATCGACAACCGATCCGCTCGGTGGACTGTTCATGCTGGGCCTGCGCAGTCGCGGCGCCCATGGCCGAGGAGCTTGATGGCCGAACCGACCACTCGCGCAACAGCCTTCGTCCAGATCACGAAGAAGGCCCCTGGTCTACCGCTACAGCCGGCTGAAGAAGCGCCACGCGGTGTCGGTCGCGTTGATCGCGTTGGTCGTCGGGCCCGCATTGGGCAGTTGGTAGGTCGAGCCCGGCCACCGGTGGCCCATGCCTTCGACGGTGACCAGTTGGACGACGCGGCCGAACGGACACACGGCCGTCGACGTCACGACCGCGCCCTTGCGGGTCACCTGCGGCGGGGGACAGAGGTCCACCTGGCGGAAGTGTGCGTCGACCGATTGGATCGCCTCTCCGCGGACGCGGTTCGGACCCGTGCCTCGGCTGCCGTTGTAGTGGACGTTCGGGTCGGCCGTCCCGTGGATCTGCAGCACCGACGCCTGCCGGGGGCAGGACGTGACGAGGGTGCCCGCGATCGAGGCCGCTCCGCGGAACGTTGCTGTCTGGCACACCATCCGCAGCGCCATCATCGCGCCGTTGGACATCCCCGTGACGAAGACGCGCTGGCGATCGATCAGGGTCCGGGTGGACACGTCGTTGACGACCTGCTCGATGAACCCGACGTCGTTGATGTTGGACCTGGCCGCCTGCCCGCAGCAGTTGCCGGCGTTCCAGTTCCGGCCGACACCATTGGGGTAGGCGACGGTGAAGCGGTTCGCCTCGGCGCGTGCGTCCCACCCGAGGGAGCGCTCCAGTTGCTTACCGGTTCCTCCGGCACCGTGGAGCACGACGACCAGCGGGGTGGGCTGCAGGAGACCGGCGGGGCGGAAGAGTTCGTAGCTCCGACCGCCGAGCTGCACCGTTGCGCTGTCGACCCGAGCAGGCGCCGGCGCAGTGCCGACGAGGCCGGCGACGATGATCGAACCGATCAGCGCTGCAGCGGCTTTCATGGTGAATCGCATCGGGCGATCCTATCGTGTGGCTGATCGTTCCCTCGAAACCACCCGCGGCGCTGACAGCGCGTCGTCGAACTCGACGGTTGGGCTTGGCTATTCAGGTCCGTCGGCGAAGTGCATGCATGGTGGCCTCCTGACAATCCCGGCCATCCCGGACACAGGGATGAGGCTGGAAGAGTTACGACTGGACCGCACCCCACGAAGGGCGATTCGGACTTTTCCGGCCATCGGGCCGCCGTCTCAACCGGGTTTGACGATGGCGTCGGCGACCAGCTGGGCGACGTCGGCGTGCGAGCAGTCCGACGGCGGGATGAGGAAGTGGGTGAACACCACGCGGACCATGTGTTCGACGGCGCGCGGCGGGTCGGGTCGCAGCGACGGGGCAACGGGGGTGCCCGCGATATGTGGCAGCACCACTGCGGTGACCATGGCGATCAAGTTGGGGTGACCGGCCTCGCGTCCCTCGCCGCCCTGGTCGATGAGGAAGGGCACCATGTCGGGGCCGTCATGGCGCAGGATCGCGCGGATGGCGGGGCGTTCGTCGAAGTAGGCGAGCACTTCGCGCACCACCGCGCGGACGGTCGACGCCGCGTCGTCGGCGAAGCGCAGGCGCGAACTCAGAATCGATTCCATCGTCGCCAGCTCGTGGGCGACGACGGCGTCGATGAGCGCCGATCGATTCTCGAACGTGCGGTAGACCGACGCCCGGCTCACCCCGGAGTGCGTGGCGACCGAGGCGAGCGTCAGATTCCGCAGACCGGAGTCGGCGATCACCGAGAGGGCTCCGTCGATCAGTCGTTGCTCGTCCACAGCGGGGACTCTACCTGGTACGACGAAAATTGCTGAGACAAAGCAGCGACAGAATGTCTCATCTGTGCAACACTCGGATCTATGACCGAACCAGCCTTCGTCAATACCGATCGTCGACACGGCTCCAGCCCATGGGATGCCCAAGAGGAGGAGTTCGACTACCGCGTCGAAGAGGTCCACGGCACGCTTCCCGCGTCTTTGCGCGGCGTGCTGTACCGGATCGGCCCCGGACGGCTGAAGGTCGGGGAGCTGCGGTTCGGCCACATCTTCGACGGTGACGGCATGATCTCGCGCTTCGAGTTCTCCGACGACGGCGTGTCCTTCCGCAACCGGTACGTGCGCACCAAGCATTTCGCCACGGCGTCGTCGACGTGGATCGGACGCGGGATCGGTACCCAGCGGCTGGGCGGCTTCCTCGGCAACGTCTTCCGCCTGCCGTCCAACGTGTCGAACACCAACGTCGTCTCCCACGCCAACGGACTGTTCTCGCTGTGGGAGGGCGGTCGGCCCTACCGGATCGATCCGGAGACGCTGGAGACCCGCGGGACCGAGACCTTCGGCGGCACGCTCAAACACATGGGCGCCTTCTCCGCGCACCCGAAGATCGACGTCGCAACGGGGGAGATGTTCAACTTCGGGTTGGAGATGTTCCCGCGGCCGATGCTGCGCACGTTCTGTCGCGATGCGCACGGTCGGATGAAGGTCTTGGCGCCGGTCAAGTTGTCGCGACCGGTGCTGTGCCACGACTTCGCGCTCACCGAGCACTACCTGGTGTTCCTCATCGATCCCATCGTCTTCAGCCGACCGATCACCGCGGCGCTCGGGCTGGACTCGATGGATCACTGCTTGAGCTTCGAGGAGAAGCAGGGCACGCGCGTCGTGCTCGTGCCGCGCGACGGCGGCAAGCCCCGGGTCGTCGACACCGAGGCGTTGTTCCACTTCCACAACGCCAACGCGTGGGAGGAGAACGGCGACGTCGTCGTGGAGTTCGTCGCACATCCCACCTCGCAGGCGTGGGATCCGTTCAACGAAGCGCTGCGCGACTACGAGAACAATGTTGCCGCGGCCTTCGGTGGGCGCATGGAGCGCTTGCGAATCACCGGGAACCGGGTCACCCACGAACACCTCGCCGACGTCGAGTGCGAGTTCCCGCAGCTGGACCAGCGGTTCGCCACTCGGGCCCATCCGACCACGTATGTGGCTGCGTCGTCGCTGCCCGGCGGGGAACCGGATTCTCTTGTCAGCCTCGACCACGCGACCGGCAGGCAGGATATGTTCACCGTCGCCGCCGGCAACACCGTTTGCGAGCCGCTGTTCGCGCCTGATCCCGAGAGCGACGGTGGTGGCTGGCTGCTCAGCGTCGAACATCTCGCCGACGAGGCGCGGTCGCGGCTGCTGGTCCTCGACGCCGAGCACCTGGCCGACGGTCCGATCACGTCAGCCGAACTGACCAACCACATCCCGATGGGATTCCACGGCACCTTCGTGCCCGCCGCGTCTTAGAGGCGCACCAACCCCGTCACCGTTTCGGCAATCCAGTATCGACTGACGTGGGATTGCCGAAACCGTGAGGGGTGCAGGGCTAAGCGGTGGCCTCTTGGAGGCAGTATCCGATCGACGTGGGCTTGGTGAACGTCCACTTGGTCTGTTCGCCCGAGCACTCGATGTCGGCCGTGCCACGGGCGCGCACCTTCGCGATCACCGTCTTCGGTGCGGCCTTGGCCGAGCAGTCGACCTGGCGGTAGTCGATGAGCTTCCCGCCGGTCGTCGGGACCTGGTAGCAGCTGTCCGCTACGAAGTTCGGAGTGATGCAGAGCTGGTCGGTGCCGTTGGGGAAGGTGAGGTAGGCGCTGTTGCTGCCGCTGCACTCGGCGCTGGCGGGGATGGTCTCGGCGGCGTAGAAGGTCAACTCGGTGGTGTTGTCGCACTCACTCGTGCTCGCCTTGATGGTGTTCTCGCCGGTACTCCGGTCGATGGTCAGGCATTTTCCGATGGCTACGTCACCGGGCTTTTTCACCTCGCTGCTACCCACTGACACGCTGCAGGCCGTGGCGAAGACAACCAGGCCGGCGCACGCGGCGGCGGCGCAGATCCGGCGGGTGGACGGGAGGTGGACGGTCATGACGACTCCTTCGATGTGAGGTGAACATCGAAAGGGTGTCGCGCAGGGATTGGATTTTGCTTGGCGACCGCTTGGCGGGCGCCGACTGCCTCAGGCGTAGGCGGACATGAAGGTGATGCGCGCCCTCTGCGCACGGGCAGCATCGCGGAAGTTCTTCATCGCGCGCTGCATGTGGAATCCGTTGGTGACGATCACCGCACCGTCGGCGCCCATCGCTTTGAGCATGCGCACGGTGTTGCCGGCGTTCTCGACGGTGCTCCGCGACGTGCCCTCGTTGACCATCTGCCACACCGGGATCCCGCGCTGGATCAGGCCGACGTTCATGAATTGCGCTTCGCTGACGGGCAACCACCAGGTCCCGCCGCCGGAGGCGATGATCCGGTTGAACGGGTGGGTACGCCCGAGTGCCGCGGCCTTGCTGAGTCGTTGATCCAGGATCTCCGGTGTCTGGCCCAAGGTCCCGACCTTCGCGCCGAGGACGACGATGTAGCGTCCGCCCGGGTTCTGCCAGAGGAAGCCGCTGACCGGGCCGACGACGTCGTCGGCGGAACTGCCGAAGTCCAAGCTGCCAGAGCTGCCCAGGCTGCCGTTACCCGTAAGGGTGATATGGCTGACGCCGACCGACCCGGTGATCGCGGCGACGGAGATCAGCGCGGCGGTGACGAGGGTTCGAAGGCGCATGGTCGTCGAGTGTAGGTGCTGGTGACATCGGTTTCGGGCCTCGAAGCGCGAGGTTGTGATCTTGGAACCGGGACGTGGCGATACTGCAATCTGCGCGTCCGAACCCCTCGCCGTTTCGGCAATCCACCATCGATCGACGTTGGTTTGTCGAAACGGTACTTGGGTTTGAGAATCAGCCGAAGGTGAAGGAGTAGACGGTCAGGCCCGGTGACACGACGACGGTGACCGTGCCCTGCTTGGACTCGGGGAGGCTGGCGACGGTCCGGATGTCCGGCGGCCCGGAAACCGCAACCGTACGCGCCTTCCCGTCGACGGTGCTGGTCAACGTGCCGGTACCACCGACGTTGAGATAGACCTCCCGCGCACGGAAGGTGAGGGTGATGGTGGCGCCGGGGCCCGCGAAGAGGTCGTCGTCGGCCAGGGTCCAGTTCCCGGTGAGGCGATAGCGGTGCAGGGCCGGTGTGCCGGTGTCTGAGAAATCCCGCGGGCCGGGCGAATAGTCGCCGCCACCGTCGTACATCTGTTGTTTGGATGTGCCGAGGAATGCTTCCGGGGTGCGCTGGTTGTCGGTCGGCGTGTCGTCGCGCAGGCTCGCCGGAGGGGGCAGTTCGACGCCGGGCCGGGCGGCGGCGAGCAGAGCGCGGAGGTAGTCCTCCTTGCGGTCGTAGTGGCCTTCGCCCAGGCTGACGTGGCGGATGACGCCGGTGCCGTCGACGAGGTAGCCGGCCGGCCAGGCGACGTTTTGGTAGGCCTTCCACGTGCCGTAGCCGTTGTCGATGGCGAGTGGGAAGGTCAAGCCCTGCTTCTTGGCGGAGACGGCAACGTTGCCGGTGTCGTGCTCGAAGGCGTACTCGGGCGTGTGGACGCCGATGACGCGCAGGCCGAACGGTTCGTAGCGTTTCCACCACGCCTCGACGTGGGGGAGCGAGCGTTGGCAATTGATGCACGAGTACGCCCAGAAGTCGATGAGCACGACGTTGCCCCGCAACTGCGACATCGTCAGGGGCCCGCCGCCGATCCACTGGGAGATGTCGGTGAATTCCGGTGCCGGTCCGCAATCGGCCAGCCCGTTGTCGGCGCCGGTGAACGCCGCCTCCTGGCACTTGCGCAGCGACCCGTTGCCCGCGGCGACGGGGACGGTGATCTTGGCCTGTAGGGGTTCGGCGATCGACTTGGTGTAGTCGGGGATGCGTCGCTGGATCGCCCCGGTCACGTCGAAGGTGAGCGCCACGGCCAGGGCGATGACCAGTACCCCGGCCACCCCCCGGACCAGCCGCTGGTGGCGCTGGAAGCCGCGGACGCGCGTGGAGATCCGGTTACCGGCCAGAGCGAAGGCCAAGAGCGGGATCGAGACGCCGGCGGCGAAGGCGACGGTGAGCAGCACCGTCTCGGCGCCGATGGTGCCCGTTGCCCCGGCGACGGCGATCGCGGCGAGGACCGGGCCTGCACACGGCACGAAGACGGCGCCCAACGCCAGCCCCAAGACGAAACCGCTCAGTGTGCCCGAACCCTTGTCGGTGATGTTTCGCTGCGGGATCTTCGCGAACGCGCGGTCGAGGAGCTGCTCGAGCTGGGGGACCAGCATCGCCAGGCCGACCAGGACCAGTGCGCCGAGGCCGAGCCACCGCAGCAGTGACGCCGGCAGGTGCAGCGCAGCCAGCAGCAGTGTGCCGAACAGGGTGATGAGGGCGAAACTCAATGCCAGGCCGGCGACGATGGCGACCGGTCGCGCACGGCTCACCGTCGTCGTCGCAACGCCGTCGCCGGTTGCACTGCCCGATGGTCCGGCCGCACCGCCCATGAGGACGACGGGGAGTACTGGAAGGACGCACGGCGACACGCCGGCCAGCAGCCCGCCGACAAAGCCGACGAGCAGCAGCGTCAACCCGTTCACGTCACGGCGTCGTGCCGTTCATACCCGGGATGACACACGTCCCGGACCGGTCGACCCGCCCGATCAACATCAGGTCGTAGCCGGTGCACGACGAGTTGATCGGCGCGCAGGTGCCGATGGAGGTGATCACCTTGTTGTCGCCGCAGGGCTTGCCCTTCTGCGGTGCAGCGTTGGCAAGGGCACCGCCCATGGTGAGGAGTGCCGCAGCCGTGGCAGTGGTCGCGGCGAGGCGGCGCAGTGGGGATAGTCGGGCCATCGTGGGCCTCCTGGATTGGGTCGTTCCGGTTCCCCCCGACCCAATCCAGGCTACGCCCGAGACGTGGCTGCGCGGAAGACTCGACCGCCGGGCTAAGTGCTAACCGATCGCCATGGCGCCACCGGCATTCTTGGCGGCGGTGCGGGTGCCCCGTTCGGCGCTGGTGTCGCGGGCGATCCAGACGTTGGGCGTCAGCTGGCGGTACTCGTGGATGCTGATCGGAACGCCGAGGAAATCAGCGCTGAAATCGGCCGTCCACGCGGGCTTGCCGTCCCAGGCGGAGGTTCCCAGCTTGATGGCGGCGCCGACGTCGCGGCCGAAGATGTACTCCTTGTACACCCAGGGCTGTCCCTGCGGCCCCGTGGTGAAGGTGAGGGCGTCACCGAGGTTGCTCTGCGTCCGCGTGAACCACCTGGCCTGGCTGTAGGGCGCCAGCTTGCCGCCGCCCGCGTGCATGACCGGGAGCAGGGCCAGTGGCTGGCGGCCCTTGGGGAGGACGCCGAGCGGCGCAGATCCGAACAGATCCAAGATCTGCTGGCTGGTGCAGTGGTTCATCAACGAATCGATGGTCCGGTTGCGGTCGGTCTTGCTGATCACGCACTTGCCGTCGGGTACCGGCGCAGGCGCGGCCGCCGCATGCGGTGCCAGTGCGGTGCCGAGCGCGATGGCACCAGTGACGACGAGCGCTGAGGTGAAGCGGTTCATGGGACTCATGGTCCCATGATTCCAGGTTCAGCTCAGAACGATGTCTCGTTGTACTTCGCGAGGACGGCGCGGATCCGCTCGTCGTCGCGGTCGGCGGCCGGCACGAGGATCTCTGCGATGATGTCGGTGAGCTCGGCGACGCGTTGGTGCAGGCGTTGGGTCTCCTGTACCTCCTGTTCCAGCTCCTGGAACCGCGACGGGAATCGGCGCAGTTTTGCCAGCGTCTCGGCGCCGCGGCCGAGGGGGTTCTTGCGGGTGTTCAGCGCTTCCATGTCGCCACCAATCTGCATACGTGGGGATCTTCCTGCTTGTAGACGGCAAGACCGTGACCGGCCTCGCAATGTTCGATGTGCCCACCGGTGGCCTCGATCTCGGCGATCACGGTCTCGGGGTCGAGGTAGCGGCGGAAGTGTTCGCCGAATTCGTGCTCGGCGTCGGAGTCGAGGCCGGTGCGGAACTCCAGGTAGAACTTCCCGCCGCGGCGCAGGCTCATGTTCGCGATGCGCCACAGGTTGTGCCGACCGTCGTCGCGCAGAGCGTGGATGAGGAAGCGCCCGTAGAGGATGGGCGGCTCGTCACGGTGGGAGAGCTCGCCGCCGATGCCCAGCACCTGCCGGATGTCGTAGAGGTTCAGGGTCTTGAACCGGGCGGGCAGGTCTTCGTCGGCTGCGACGATCCCAGCGCGCTCGGTGGCCGCCGGCACGTAGTCGAGGCCGAGGACGTCGTGGCCCTGGCGCGCGAACCACAGGGCGTCGCGCCCGGTACCCGTGCCGATGTCGACGATCTGGGTGCTGGTCGGCTCGCGCTCGAGGAACCACTGCGCGAACGGCGACGGCTGCGTCGGCACGGTCTTCTGCGATTGCCCGAAGTAGAACGGCCACCAGTGGTCGTGGTTGCCGTCGTTGCCGCGCAGCCAGCCGTCGAGACGATGGCGGGCCCAGCGCGGCACCTCGAACTTGAACGACGGGTCGGGCACGCGCCACCCTGGCCCGTAGGTGATCGCGAGCAGGGCTTCCGGGTCGGC
>CAZVVS010000144.1:0-11567 GCA_964630585.1 uncultured Gordonia sp. | reverse complement strand
GTACCGGTCGGTGGCGTCAATCTCGGCGACGCGGGCGAGTGCGGCCGGGCTCATCAGCGCGATCCACAGCCCGCCGTCGGCGGCGAAGCATTTCTGCGGAGCGAAGTAGTAGACGTCGGTGGTGGAGACGTCGACGGGCAGACCGCCCGCGCCCGACGTCGCATCGACGGCGACGAGGGCATCACCGGCGGCTGCCGGGCGCAGCACCGGCACCGCGACGCCGGTCGACGTTTCGTTGTGGGCCCAGCCCACCAGGTCGACGCCGTCGAAGTCCGCTGCGGTCAGTGCCGCCGGGTCCGGCGCGGTGCCCGGGTCGGTCGAGACGACCTTCGGATCGTCGAGCCAGGGTGCCCGCTTGGTGACGGTGGCGAACTTCGACGAGAACTCGCCGTAGGTCAGGTTCAGGGCCTGCTTGCGGACCAACCCGAAGGCCGCGGCATCCCAGAAGGCGGTGGTGCCGCCGTTGGAGAGGACCACCTCGTAGCCGTCGGGCAGCGAGAAGAGTTGGGCCAGACCCTCGCGGATCGATCCCACGACGTTCTTCACCGGTGCCTGGCGGTGGCTGGTACCGAACACCGACGCGCCGGTGTCGACGAGCGACTGCAACTGCTCCGGCCGGACCTTGGAGGGGCCGCAGCCGAAGCGGCCGTCGGCGGGGAGCAGGTCGGCGGGAATTGTGATCTGCGCGGAGTCGGTCATGAGTACCAATCGTAGGGGCTGCGGCGCATCATGGTTGCAGGGCCCTGCGCGATTGTGGGGTGGAGCACCGAGCACGGGAGGCGTAGTCGATGGACGATGTGATCGAGGTTCGGGGACTGGTCAAGAAGTTCGGCTCCTTCGCGGCCCTTGACGGGCTCGACCTGACCGTCGCGGCTGGCGAAGTCGCCGGATTCCTCGGTCCCAACGGTGCGGGGAAGTCGACGACGATCCGCGTGCTGCTCGGGATGTACCGCAGCAGCGGTGGCACGGCCCGGGTGTTCGGTCTCGATCCGTTCGCCGACGCCGTCGCGATCCACTCCCGCCTCGCGTACGTGCCCGGCGACGTGAGCCTGTGGCCACAGCTCACCGGCGGCGAATGCATCGACGTCCTGTTGCGCCTGCGCGGCGTCGACCCGGCGAGCAGTCGCAAAGCCGAGCTCATCGAGCGGTTCGAACTCGACCCCACCAAGCGCAGCGGTACCTACTCCAAGGGGAACCGGCAGAAGGTCGCGCTGGTCGCGGCCTTGGCCGCCGACGCCGAGCTGTTCATTTTCGACGAGCCGACCTCGGGGCTGGACCCGTTGATGGCCAAGCAGTTCCAGACCTCGGCGCGCGAGGCCGCTGGGCGCGGCGCGGCGGTCCTCATGTCGAGCCACATCCTGTCCGAGGTCGAGGAGCTGTGCGAGTCGGTCACGATCATCCGGGCGGGCAAGACCGTGCAGGCCGGGACGCTGGCGCAACTGCGCCACCTGCGACGGTCGCGAGTACGGGCGACCGTCGGCGACGGCGGCGTCGGTGTCCTGCGCGGAATCGACGGGGTCCACGATGTCGAAACGAGCGACGGTGCCGACGGGACCGATGTCTCGTTCACCGTCGCGCCGCAGGGCCTCGACGCGGTCACGCGCGTGCTCGGCGGGCTGTCGGTGAAGCAGCTACTCGTCGAACCGCCGAGTCTGGAGGAGCTGTTCCTGCACGCTTATGACGAGTCCGGCACGCGATGACGGCGGTCTTCGCGTCGACCGGGTTGCTCACCCGGCTGGACCTGCGCCGCGAACGGATTATCGCGCCGGTGACGGCGGTCGTGCTCATCGCCACCAACGCCGCGACGGTATCGTCGGTCAACACCCTGTACGGGACGCCCGAAGAGCGTCAAAGCCTCGCAGCCGGTGCCGCGGCGAACTCCGCGTTCAAGCTGTTGCTCGGACCGCTCGAGCACCTGCAGTCCAACGCGGCCGTCGCGTCGTGGCGCGCCGGGCTGTTCATGATCGCGGCGTCGGCGGTGTGCGCGGCGTTGATGGTCACGCGCCTGACGCGCAAGGAGGAGGAACTCGGCAGGCTTGAACTGGTGCGCGCGGGCCGGACCGGCCGCCTCGCGCCGTTGACGGCGGCGGTGCTCGTCGCCCTTGGATTCGCGGTGGTCATCGGTGTCGGCATGGCCGGGCTCATGGCGTCGGCGGGCGCCACGGGTACCGAGGCGGCGGTCGTCGGCGGCCAATACGCCAGTACCTCGCTGGCGGCGATCGGGTTGGCGGTGCTGACCGCGCAGGTCGCGACCACCGCCCGGTTGGCAAACCTGATCGCCGTCGCCGTGGTGATCGGCGGGTACGTGGTGCGGGGTGCAGGTGACGCATCCGGATGGGAATGGCTGCGTTGGACCAATCCGGTCGGATGGGCCCAGCAGATGGACCCGTTCGGAGCGAACTCGTGGTGGCCCGCACTGCTGTGCGTCGCCTTCTTCGCGACGACCGTCGCGGCCGCGGCGTGGGCGAGCGGGCACCGCGATCTCGGGGGCGGACTGATCACACCAGCGCCGGGTCCGCCGTCGTCGACCGTGTCGTCGGTCGTCGGCCTGACCGTGCGGTTGCACCGTGGTGCGTTTCTCGGCTGGTTGGTCGGGATCGGTGTGTTCGCGCTGCTGATCGGTGTGCTGGTGAACGCGGCGACGTCGCTGACCGCGGACAACCCGGAGATGATGGACTACCTGCACCGCCTCGGCGGCCCGGGTGCGCTCTCGAAGGTCTTCCTCGCGGTGATCATGAGCTATCTGGGATTCGCGGCGGCCACCTGGACGGTCACTGCGATCACCCGGACTCGCGCCGACGAGAGCGCCGGGCGGATCGAGGTGTTGCTGGCGACGCCGACCTCGCGATCGGCGTTCATCGCGAGCCAACTCGGACTCGTCGTCGTCGGTGTATCGGTGTTGCTGGTGGCCGCGGGATTGCTGGTGGGACTCGGTGCCGGTGCCGTCACCGGCGAGTGGGCGGCGATGATCTCCGACTCGGTGCGGGGTGCGGCGGTGCAGATCCCGGCGGCCCTGGTGATCGCCGTCGGGGTGGTCGCGCTCTACGCGATCGCGCCGCGGCTGGTCGTCGGGGGCGGCTGGACGATGGTCGTTGCCGCCTTCCTCCTGGGCCCGATGGGTGAACTGTTCGGGCTGGGGCAGGCCGTGCGCAACCTGTCGCCGTTCACCCACCTCCCGATGGTGCCGTCACAGCCGATGCGATGGCTGCCGGTGATCGTCCTGCTTCTGATCGTCGTGGCGCTCGGTGCGATTGCGAGGTGGCGGTTCGATCGCCGCGACGTCGAGGGAGCCTGATCTCAGTTCCGGCGGTTGCGCATCGCGAGGAGTGATCCGGCCAAGACGGCGGCGGCGGTCGATGCGACGAGGATGGCGAGTTTGGCGTGGCGCAGGGCCGCGGGCTCGTCGTCGAAGGTCAGTTCGGCGACGAGGAGTGAGACGGTGAATCCGATGCCGGCAAGGACGGAGACGCCGAACAAGTCGATCCAACGCACCCCGGTCCCCAGGTTGGCCTTCGACAGCTTGATGGTGAGCCACGTGGTGCCGAGAATGCCGATCGGCTTGCCCAGCAGCAGGCCGGCGATGATTCCCAGCGCGATCGGATCGCTGAGCGCGTCGGCGAGCGACTCGTTTCCGCCCACGGCGACACCGGCGGAGAAGAACGCGAAGACCGGTACCGCGAATCCGGTGGACAACGGCCGGAATCGGTGCTCGAACTGGCCCGCCAACCCGTCGTTCCCGTCGACGGCGCCGCCACGGAGGACCGGGACGGCGAATCCGAGGAGCACCCCGGCGATGGTCGAGTGGATTCCCGAGGCGTGGACGAACCCCCAGGTGACAAGACCGAGGGGGAGGAGCACGGCCCATGCCGCCCAGTCGTGCCGGGCGAACCAGTCGGCGTAGCGATGGGTGAAGAAGGCGAACAACGCCAGCGGAACCAACGCGAGGAGCAGGGGAGTGGGGCTGACGTGCTCGGTGTACACGACGGCGATGATCACGATGGCGATGAGGTCGTCGACGACGGCCAGGGTGAGTAGGAACAACCGCAACGATGCGGGCAGCCGCGAGCCGACGACGGCGAGGACTGCGACGGCGAACGCGATGTCGGTGGCGGTGGGGATTGCCCAGCCGTGCGCACCCGGGCCGCCCCGGTTGATGGCGAAGTAGATCAGTGCCGGCACCGCCACACCGCCGAAAGCGGCGAGGACCGGCACCAGCGCGGTGCGCGGCGAACGCAGCTCACCGTCGACGAATTCGCGTTTGAGCTCGAGTCCGACAAGGAAGAAGAAGATGGCGAGCAGACCGTCGGCGGCCCAATGGCCGATCGACAGTTCCAGGTGCCAGGGCCCGTATCCGACGACGGTGTCTCGCACCGTCTCGTAGGCGTTCGAGAGCGGGCTGTTGGCGATGATCAGCGCCGCGATCGCGGCCCCGACCAGCAGGAAGCCGCCGACGGTCTCCTTGCGGAGCATCTGCGCGACGCGCAGGGTCTCCCGCGCGGGCGCCGGGCGGAACACCTCGACGCCGGACTGGTCGTCATCGTCGGTCACGGGGCTCCTCCCGGGTCGGCCGAGACGGCGCGGCGAGCATCCGGCCCGACTCCCATCCCGGAGCCCGGCAGCCGTCGGGCAGCCTTGCGGCGGAATCGACGCCGGTACTGGCAAGCAACCATGCGATCACCGCGTTGGAGTTCCACATCTCGTCGGTACCGGGCGCGCGCCTGCCCCACGTGTAGTCGGGGACCCACGGGGTGAGGTCGACAAGCCGTCGTGCGGTCGGCTCGTCGTCGCTGATGGTGTCGTGCGCGATCGCACATCGCAGGTCGGGGATCATCCCGTCGCGCCAGCAGCGGACTTCGTAGCGGAACAGCGGCATGCGGCCCAGCACGCGCAGACCCACCGGCCCGGTGACCACGACGCCCCGCTCTTTGGCGGGCGCGCCCCACGCCGGGGCCTGTTCGATGACGTAGCGGTGACCGTCGACGTCGACGGTGAGACCGGCGTGCACCAGTCGGGCCGGCGCGCGATGAGATCGTCTGGCCGCGACGGCCTCGTAGGCGCGACCACAGCGCGCGACCACGTGCCCGTCGGCGCCGAGTGGGATCCAGTGGACGGTGACGGTCATGGCCGTCGGCGCCGCTAGACCGCGGGATCGGGGGTGATCGTGTCCCAGCCTGCGACGTCTTCGGGTCGCCGCGGCGGGGGACCGGTGTAGATCGCGGCGGGACGGACGAGGCGCCCGAGCTTCTTCTGCTCGAGAATGTGGGCGCACCAGCCCGCCGAGCGGCCGCAAGTGAACATCGCCGGCATCATCGGCGCGGGCACCCCCGCGTAGTCGAGGATCACCGCCGCCCAGAACTCGACGTTCGTCTCGATCGCACGGTCGGGGCGGCGTTCGCGCAGCTCGGCGAGCGCCGCCTGTTCGAGCGCCGAGGCGACTTCGAAGCGCGGCACCTCCAGCCGTCGGGCGGTCTCGCGCAGGACGCGGGCGCGCGGGTCCTCGGCGCGGTACACGCGGTGCCCGAAGCCCATCAGCTTCTCTTTGCGGTCGAGGATGCCTTTCACCAGTGCGCGGGCGTCGCCGGTCTGCTCCACCTCGGCGATCATCGGCAGCACTCGCGCCGGAGCGCCGCCGTGCAGCGGTCCCGACATCGCGCCGATCGCCCCCGATAGCGCCGCGGCGACATCGGCGCCCGTCGACGCGATCACCCGCGCGGTGAAAGTCGAGGCGTTCATGCCGTGCTCGGCGGCGCTGACCCAGTAGGCATCGATCGCCTCGATGTGCTTGGGATCGGGCTCGCCGCGCCACCGCGTCATGAATCGTTCGGTGACGCTCGCGCATTCGTCGACGCGGCTCTGCGGCACCGGCGGCAGGTCGCCGCGCGCGGACTGTGCGACGTAGGACAGCGTCATCACCGATGCGCGTGCGAGGTCGGCGCGCGCCTGCTCGTCGTCGATATCCAAGAGCGGTTCAAAACCCCACAGTGGCGCGAGCGTCGGCAGCGCGGCCTGGACGTCGACGCGGACGTCGCCGGTGCGCGTCACCAACTCCAGCGGCGGTGCCGGGTCCAGCGAATGGCCGAAGCGGCCGTCGACCAACAGTGCCCACACGTCGCCGAAGGTGACCCGGTTCTCCACCAGGTCTTCGATGTCGACCCCGCGGTAGCGTAGGTTGCCGCCGTCCTTGTCGGGCTCGGCGATCTCGGTGGTGAAGGCGACGACGCCTTCCAGGCCGGGGGTGAAATCAGCGGGTACGGCTGTGGTCATGATCTGATCCTAGGCTCCGCCGGGATGGCTTGGGCTCCTAAGGGGCGGAGTAGCTTGGGCTCCTATGGAGACGCCGAGTCCAGACCCTACGAATCTTGCCGGGATGCGCGTCGGATACGGCAACCCGGTGACGACCGGGGCCGACGGCGTGGCGCAGCATCTCGACGTGACCTGGTTGACCGGTGACCCACCATGGCTGGCGTTGTTCCAGCGGTGGCTCGCCGAGGCGGTCGCCGCGAGGATCCCCGAGCCCAACGCCATGGTCGTGGGCACGGTCGACGTCGACGGCGTACCCGCCACGCGGACCGTGCTGTGCAAGGGTGCCGCTGCCCCAGGTATCACGTTCTTCACCGGCTATGAGTCGGCCAAAGGGCTCGCCCTGGCCGCCCACCCCGTGGCGTCGCTGACGTTTCCGTGGATCGCGTTGGAGCGCCAGGTGCACTTCCGTGGCCCCGTCGCCAAGGTCGGCGCCGAGGTGACGCAGGCGTACTGGGATTCGCGCCCGCGCGGCTCGCAGATCTCGGCCTACTCGTCGTCGCAGTCGCGCCCGATTGCCGGTCGAGCGGAGTTGGAAGAGCTCGCCGCCGCCACCGCGGAGAGGTTCGGGGGTGTGGACGGCGACGAGCCGGTCCCGGTGCCGCCGCACTGGGGCGGATACCTCGTCGACGTGGCGTACGCGGAGTTCTGGCAGGGCCGCGCCGACCGCCTGCACAACCGCGTGAGCGCGCGGCGCACCGCCGACGGCGGGTGGGAACTCCAGCGGCTGCAGCCCTGATTGATGCGTAAGAAGGCATAGCGGTGCGTCGATTCCTGGCCGATACCCGGCCCTTGACCAACCTTGATTTCCGCCATCTGTGGGTGGCGAACATCGTCACGGTCATCGGTGCCCAACTCACCGTCGTCGCAGTTCCGCTGCAGATCTACGCGATCACGCAGAGCTCGGCCTATGTCGGGCTGACCGGGTTGTTCGGACTGGTGCCGCTGATCGTGTTCGGCCTGTGGGGCGGCGCGTTGGCCGACGTGTTCGACCGTCGCACGATCCTGCTGGTGACGACATCGGGTCTCATCGCGACCGCTGGGCTGTTCTTCCTGCAGGCCGCCGCCGGGTGGAACAACGTGTGGGTGTTGCTGGCGCTGTTCTCCGTGCAGCAGGCGTTCTTCGCGGTGAACCAGCCGACCCGCAGTGCGGTGCTGCCGCGCATCCTTCCCGCGGCCCAGCTGCCGGCGGCGAACTCGTTGAACATGACGGTGATGCAGGCCGGCGCGATCGTCGGGCCGCTACTCGGCGGTGTCCTGGTCACCGTCGTCGGGTTCTCGGTGATGTATCTGCTCGACAGTCTGTCGCTGCTGACGACGCTGTGGGCGGTGTGGCGGCTCCCGGCGCTGCAGCCCGAGGACTCCGACGGTCCGCGCCCCGGGGTCGGGTTGCGCTCGATCCTCGACGGGTTCAGCTATCTGCGCGGGCACAAGGTGTTGTTGATGTCGTTCGTCGTCGACCTCATCGCCATGATCTTCGGGATGCCACGGATACTGTTCCCGCAGATCGCGCACGAGGATTTCGGTGGGCGGACCGACGGCGGGTGGCAGGTGGCGCTGCTGTTCGCGGCCATCCCGCTGGGCGCCGTGGTGGGCGGGGTGTTCTCCGGCTGGGTGTCACGCGTGGTCCGGCAGGGGCTGGCGGTCGTGGTGTGCATCGTGATCTGGGGTCTGTCGATGGCGTTGGCGGGATTCGCGCTGTTCTTCTCCGACGGTTCGTGGTGGCCGGTGCTGCCGCTGGTCCTCGTCGCGCTGGTCGTCGGCGGTGCCGCCGACATGGTGTCCGCGGCGTTCCGGATGACGATGCTGCAGTCGGCCGCCGACGACGCGGTGCGCGGACGGTTGCAGGGCGTCTTCATCGTCGTCGTGGCCGGTGGCCCGCGGTTGGCAGACGTTTCCCACGGCTGGGCAGCGGCGGTCGCCGGCACCGCAGTCGCGACAGCCGGTGGCGGGCTGGCCGTCGTGGTGTTGACGATCGTCGCGGCGATCGCCGTGCCGGTGTTCGTGCGCTACCGAGTCGTCCCGAGCGCGAGCGCTTAGCCCCTCACGGTTTCGTCAATCCCGCATCAGTCGACGTTGGGTTGTCGATTCGGTGTTGGGGTGCACCCGGATGCGGACCGCATTCGGACAGGTTGGCCTAGCAAAGTGGTGCTCACCGCCTGAGGGCCTGCCCTGGAGCAGACGGCCGTGTCGGACCTCAGTCGTTGACGTCGTTGGACTGCCAGGGCAGGTTCGCGCGACGGGAGGCGTGGACCGGGCAGTAGTGGATCGGGTTGTCGCGTTCGGCGCCCGACGGGAGGTTGCGCGCCGGTGATTCCAGGACCGGGGCGTCGGCCGCGACGCGCCCGGTCAGGCGATCGTCGGCGTCACGGGCGCGCGGGTGGCGGCGGTAGCGCGGTGGCACCAGCTTCATCACCGCGTTGACGGCTTTGCCGAAGAGGCGGAACAGCTTCTCGTCGCGCTCACTCCAGCTCAGGCCCATCATTTCGCGGATCGGGGCATCGTAGAGGCCGGTGGTGATCCACATGAACATCTTCTGGCCCTGGGCGGCCTGCATCTGCCACAACCAGCGCGGGGTCCACGACGGCATCCACGGCGGCGGGGGCAGCTTGGTGATGTCGAGGACGGTGCGGACCGCGGCGTGGTCGCGCAGCACGTACCGGCACATGTGGTCCCAATAGGCGAGGAAGTCCTCATAGGTGTCGGGGACGGGCCGCATCGAGACGCCATAGCGCGAGTACCAGGTCCGTGACTCTTCGAAGAGCTGCCGCTTCTGCGCTTCTGTGATCGGGGGACCGAACGCCTCCGCGCAGCGGATGTTGCCGTACCAGAAGGTGGCGTGTGCCCAATAGAAGACATCGGGATCCAAGGCGTGGTAGCGGCCGCCGTCGTCCATCCGACCTTTGATCGTCAGGTGGTAGTCGCGGACCTCCCGAGCGGTCTTGACCGGGTCGGGATCAAAGACGACACCGCCGATCGGATAGATGGAGCGGTTGAGTCGCTCCCACCGCTCGCCGAAGAAGTCCGAGTGCTCCCACACGCCAGCGGCGAGCTTCGGGTGCATGTTCTGCATCGATCCGGACCACAGGCCCATCAGCAGGCCGCGCCAATCCCCGAAGAAGCGGAAGGTGGCCGATTCCGGACCCAGGCTCGGCAGCGCGCGGGCATCGGGCTCGGCGTCTGCGGCTTCGGCCGCGCCGACGGCGTCATGGGCTGGTTCGAGCACCTCGGTCATGACACAAAATCCTAGATCCGTGTCACCAGGGGGTCAATCCACCAGCCGCAGACGGACTGTCGTTCCAGGGGTGAGCTGCCCGGCCCGATCAATCGACTCGGGAGTCAGCACGGCCACCACCGGATATCCGCCGGTGACGGGGTGATCGGGCCCGAACAGCACCGGCTGACCGCTGGGCGGCACCTGGACCGACCCGTGCGCGATGCCCTCCGAACGGAGCTCGGGCAGGTCGGGCAGGTGCTGGAGCGGCGGACCGTCAGCCCGGTCGAGGCGGATGCCGACGCGGTCGCTGGCCGCGTTGACCGTCCAGGTCCCTGCGAACAGCGCATTCGCGTCGGCGAGGCGCTCGGTGCGCGGCCCGGGGGAGGCGGTGAGCACGACGGTGCCGTCGGCCTCGCGGCGCGGTGGGGCCTCCTGGGTGGCCGGCCAGGCCTGCGCGGCTTCGCCGACGGCCAGACGATCGCCGACGGCCAGCGGTGCCGGTCCGAGACCCGAGAGCGTGTCGGTGGAGCACGATCCGAGAACCGGATCGACGACGACGCCGCCGCGCACGGCCAGGTAGGTGCGGCACCCGTGCTCCGGTGCGCCGAGGCGCAACTGTTGGCCGGTACGCAGCGCGATGGTGGCGTTGCGGCCCATCGGGCGGTCGTCGACGAAGAGCTGCGCGTCGGCCCCGGTCGCCGCGACGGCGACGGCGCCGTCGGCCCGCGCAGTGAAGCCGCCGTGGGTGATCTCGATGGCGGCGACTTGCTCAGGATTGCCGACGAGGCGATTGGCCAGGCGCAGCGCGCCGCGGTCGGCCGCGCCCGACCGGGGCACCCCCAGGTGCGCATAGCCCGCTCGGCCGAGGTCCTGGAGGGTTGCGAACGGTCCCGGTGCGAGCACTGTCAGCATTGCGACGCCAAATCCGTGAAGCGCACGATCGCGCCCGCGTGCAGCGGTGTCGGCGGGTCCGCGGTGGCGTCCCACAGTGGGAAGTCCGTGTGGCCCAACAGGTTCCAGCCGCCGGGACTGACGCCGGGGTAGACCGCCGAATAGCCGGCCGCCACCGCCACCGACCCGACCGGCACCCGTGGGCGCGACTCGTTGCGCCGGGGCAGCTCGCACGGTGGGCACCGGTCCTCCGGGGCGTCGGGCACCAGGTACCCGAACCCGGGGGCGAAGCCCATGAACTCCACGCGCCACCGCGTCGACGTGTGACTCGCCACGACCGCCCCGGTGGTCCATCCCAGGTGCAGCGCCACGTCGTGCAGGTCCGGCCCGTCGTAGTGGACGCCGATGATCACCTCGTCGTCATCGTCGACCTCGGTTTGCATCCCTGCGGACCCCCGCAACGCCCGCCGCAGTGCGAGGCGGTCGACACCGTCCGTGGAGGAGCCCTGGACGAGGATCGTCGTCGCCGCGGGCACCAGATCTTCGACGCCGGGCAGGGCTCCGTCGGCCAGTGCTGCAGCAAGCGCTGCGGCCGCATCAGCCGCCGCCGCCTTCGGTGCGGGTGTCGCCTCGAAGTCCAGTAACACCGCGCTCCGCCCTGCCGGTCGCTCGCGCATGGGACCAACTTATCGGCTCGGCGCGGCGGGTCGCACTCGAAGAAGACCCGAGTGCCGCGCGATGGAGCCAAAGGGGCTAACTTGTAGGAGGAAACTCGCACCTGAGTAAAGGGGTACTCGTGTCTGCTGAAAACAGCGCAGCGACCGATTCGGCCTCAGCCACGTTCACCTACCCCGGTGGGCAGCTGGAGCTTCCGATCTTGTCTGCCACCGAGGGAAGTGACTCGGTGGCACTGGGCAACTTCCTGGCCACCACCGGCCTGACGACGTATGACGGCGGTTTCGTCAACACGGCGTCGACGAAGTCGTCGATCACATACATCGACGGGGACGCCGGTATCTTGCGGTACCGCGGCATCCCGATCGATCAGCTTGCCGAGCGGTCGACGTTCATCGAGGTCAGCTACTTGCTGATCTACGGTGAGCTGCCGACAACCGAGCAACTCGAGGATTTCACCGACAAGATCCGTCGGCACACCCTG